>JAUPLZ010000127.1 GCA_030836705.1 Campylobacterota bacterium | reverse complement strand
GATCATCATTCGCTGGTTTGGGATCTGCTGCGCTTTTCCTCTCAGGTCGGCAACCGCCCTTGAAGCAGCGATCGCCTGTTTGAGAATCGCTTTGGTCTCAAGCTCAACGGCAGGCGGCAAAAGAGGCAGATCATTATAGGGCTGATTTCTGTCAAACATTGATGTTTCCTGATGATTTTAAAGTACTCATGCTGTTTATAATGTTTGATTTTACCTTATGGTTTGTTAGAAAACGGACCTACTTCTCTTTAAACTGCTTTTCAAACTCTTTTTTGATCGATAACCTTTAGTACCTCAATGATACTCCTTGATTTTTGTATCATGCACAATAAGCGACAATACAGTATGATGTTTTTTAAAAAAGGATGAACGTGAAAAATGTTTTATTGTTTATGGTTGTCGTGTGTTTTTCTTTTGGGGCTGAAAAGCCAACTGTAGAGGAATGCAAGCAAATAATGGGTGCAGGCGTGTATAACCAAATACTTGAAGATACGTGTCATTTTAGCGGTGAAGTTTCTAAGTCGTTTATAAAAATGTTTACTATCGGGGGATGCAGGGAAATAATGGGAAGTGAATTGATTAATAGCGTTGCGGGGGATGTTATATCTGATACGCTACCAAGGTATAAGAAGTTCGGAAAAGAAGTTTTTTGCAAAGAGAATTGGAAAGGATACGATGAACTTATGGAAGATGAGGCTGTAAAAAAATTTGATCTTGGCAACATTAAGTAGTTGCAAAAATTATACTGTGGGTTGCTAAGCTGGCAACCCAAAAGTCATTTGTTTTCTTTTTCTGATTTCGATAAGGCAGAAAGCTCACTTATGATTGAAGCAGCTCCAATACCTATCATGCCAAGACCGAAAAACCCAAACCTTACAAGAAACAGAATTGATAAGTCAGTCTTTTTGTATCCATTCGAGAACGATAGCCGACCTTTCTTGTATATTTGAAAGTGTGATTTTTTCGACATCTTTTATTTTAAATACTCCCTTTATTTGCGCGCCATATTTTATCTCTTTCGATACAGTCCCTACCACCGAGCATTTATGGCCAAATGTGCAACTTTCTCCATATAAGCTTTTTTCTTGATTTTAAGAAACGACATTCATTAGTACATTTTTTATTTTATTAGGGTATCTAAAACCTTTGGCTATGATCTCAGGCTTATCTCCAGTCGTATAAATGCGTAAATCTCCGACACTGAACATTCTCTGTATAATGGTCTGGTCTACGGAAATGGTTGAAATTTTATTTATGTTTAAATCTTGCCTATGCTTCGATAATATACCTGTTATATATGATAATTTATCGCCTTGTAATATCATTGTGTTTGTTGAGTTATACCATAGCAAAACAACAAGCATAGAGAAGCCAAAAAGAGTTGCTGATATAGCATCTGATGTTGACAATGACTCATTGCTAAATCCTGAAAAAATAATCAGCACAATAAGTAACAATAGCATAGGGCTGCTAAATACTGATGTACTCTGCCTATATGCATTGTTGTCTATTTCTTTTACTTCCTCTATTTTTTCGTGGCTTTCTCCGCAGTTTGGACAAACCTTAGCTGTTTTAGATATTTCTTTTCCGCATACCTTACATGGCATCAATTTTGAATTTTCTTCCATTTATTTCACCTTTTCATTCTATCTCAAAATTAGAGAAGTATTCCACTCCCCACCTCATAAACGGTTTGCCGAGCACTTCCCAGTCTATATCTCCCTTTTTTTCTTTTTTTGATAGTGTGAAATCTTCTCTGGTATACCAATTGTTATCTGTAGCTTATGACATCGTTCAAACTCTTGTCAAATATTCCCTGAGTGTTTGGCTGATAAAATTTTGTTCCATAAAGTTTATAGCATCCTATCTGGCAAGGCGTTGTCGTGTCTTCCCCGTATAGATTGTTTAGCTCCATGCTTTTATTATCGGTCAATTCTGTAATCCAACCCATCAAATCCTCTTTCCATCTGTCTCCGTCTGCTCTGTCTTCTCCTTTTGCTTCACAAAGTATTTGGTAAGTGCAATTCTCTTTGTGTAACATCAAGAAAAAATCTGGCTGAAATCCGCCGCCGGTCTCTTTATGATAGAATGTATATTGCTCTACATTTCTGATAAGTTTTACGTCTTCATAGGAAGCTTTAAGTTTTGGCATTATGCTTTTGATATAGGCAACAAATTTACTCTCGTAACTGCTGTCTGCATAGACTTTTTCATACGCAAACCAATCTCCGTTTTCTTCTATCGGCTCTTCGCTTTGCGATAGTGTTTTGTTGTCTTTAAGCATGTATATCGGTTGAGGGGAAAAGTAGTTTACACCATAGTATATAGACCTATTTTCAAACTGATATTCAAGTTCTGAAAGTATTTGCAGGATGAGTTTTTGTTTAGTGATAAAATCGATTTCTCTTGTGCTGGATGGTATGATTTTGATACCGCCCAAATACTTTTTGTTGGTGATAAACTCATCAACGCTTTTAAGTGCGGGAAGTTTTGACTGCAAATAGCTAAATGAAAATCCCATAATGTTGACCAAATGGCGCATGTAAAACTTATCTTCATTTATGAAGCAAATTTCATCTTTTTGGCTCCAGTCATCATTTTGTTTTTGAAGTAGTTTATACTCATCGCTGTTATTGTCGATGTCGATGTACCATTGTCGCCATTCCTTGCCCAGGTAGAACTCCATAGTAAGCTTATCCGGGATGAACTCTTCCCATGTGTTCGTATAGATGAAACCTTCCTGATAGAGTTTGCTATTTTTAAAATTTTCTTTGAG
>JAUPLZ010000126.1 GCA_030836705.1 Campylobacterota bacterium | reverse complement strand
CTAACATCTTCACCCAAAAGCTTTCTTGCTGTTTTTATAGTTTCATAAATTTTTGACGGGCTTGCAGTTCCAGAAGCGTCCTTAAATACGACAGAATCAAAAGGAATTCCTGCATCCAAATAACTTCTTAATGTTTTTTCGTAAAATGCCGCATCATGAGCACCGCTACATCCTGGAGGAAGATCCATAACGGTTACAGTCATTTCATGCAAAAGTCCGTGGCTTTTGATAGATTTGGCGCTATATTCAAGATTTCTCACATCATTTAAAGCATCAAAATTTCTAATTGTCGTAATGCCGTGTTTTTTAAACATTTTTGCATGAAGATCAAGTATCTCTCTTGAGCCTGTATCAAGTCCTACATAGTTAACGCCGCGAGCTAAAGTCTGAAGCTTAATATCCGAACCTACAGTCTTTCTAAAAAGATCCATCATATCAAATGCATTTTCGTTTAAATAGAAAAACAGAGTTTGAAATCTAGCTCCGCCACCTGCTTCAAAATGCCTTATTCCGGCATCTAATGCCGATTGAATCGATGGAATAAAATCATTAATAAGCACCCTACCCCCAAAAGCAGATTGAAACCCGTCTCTATAGGTAGTATCCATAACCTGAATAATTTTTTTCGCCATTATCTCCCTTTAATTATGTTTATTTTTATAGGCTTTTATTGCACCGGCAATTGCAGCAATCGTGCTACCATCATCGACTTCGGTAGCCACCTCTTGGCTTATTACCGGCTTTTGAATAGGCTGCTTTTTTTCAGGAAAAAAGCGAGTTACTATTTTGCTTTGAATTGACATTGCATAAACAAGCAATATTAAAAAAGCATAAACTACCGTCATCCCGATAATCATAAACTTAATACTCTCTACAGCAAGATTTAGTTCCAAAAATCTCTCCTTCTTTTATATTTCATCCATTTTTATACTTCCAAGTACTTCAAACTTAACAGCAGAATCTATCTCCGAATGACTAAGAACAACAATATCAAGTGCAAATCTTTCATAGATCTGAGCCATCTGCTTTCGTAAAAGCGGATCAACAATAACAACAACAGGAGCAATTCCTCTTTCTAAAACTTTTTTCATAACCTTACTCGTCTCTTCGACAAGCGAGTTTATTTCTTTTACATTAAGCATTAGATTTTTTACCCTATTTTGTTCTTGTATTTTACCTAAAAGTTTCTGTTCAGTTACTTGGTCGATTGTTACAAGCCTTATTACATTGTCTCTGTCTTTATAAAGACTAGTAATGACTCTTGAAAGCTTGGCTCTCACTTGCTCTACTATGATTTCAACATTTTTTGTTACTTCCGCAACATCAGTTATGGTTTCAATGATTGTTAGCATATCTTTTATAGGAATTTTTTCATGCATCAATGCTTTTAAAACATTTAACACCAGTCCGGCACCTGCAACTTTATTTGCATCCTCAACAACAACCGGATACTCTTTTTTGAGCGACTCCATGAGTTTTTGAACATCTTGCCTTGTTATTAAGTCTTCTGCATGTTTTTTTACTAGCTCAGAGAGGTGGGTTGTCATGACGGTAGATGGATCTACAACCGTATAGCCCTTGATAATAGCATCCTCTTTTTTCTCAGTATCAATCCAAGTTGCATCAAGCCCAAATGCAGGTTCTTTTGTCTTTATTCCATCAATATTATCTACCACTAGACCGCTATTCATCGCCAAAAACTTATTCGGATAAACATCTCCATATCCGATAGAAACACCTTTTAATTTAATTTCATATTGGTTTGGTTGAAGCTGCAAATTGTCCCTTATTCTTACTTGAGGCATCAAAAAGCCAAATTCAGAAGCTATCTTCCTTCGCATTGTTCTTACCCTCTCAAGCAAATCTCCGCCTTGCGAAACATCGGCAAGTCTTATGAGTTGATATCCCAAATCAAGCTCTAAAAGCTCCACTTTTAATATCTCTTCAAGTGCTTTTTCCTCTTCTTCTTTTAGCTGCTCCGGAGTTTTTTCAGGCTGTTTTTTCTTTTGCGCTTCCGTGGTTTTGCCAGCTTGAGAAGTTTGGTTTTTTTCTTGCGGTGTTTTTTTACTACCTGTTTGCGGCAAGGTTTCAAAATGCTTCTCCATAAATCTTGTCAAATCACCGGTTTGAGAGGCTTTTATAAGAAATGCCACTCCGACAAAACAAAGACCGACAAATCCCAAGGAGAGAGTAGGCAATCCAGGAACAAGCGCAAACAAAATCATTATACTGCCTACGATAAATAAAACCTTATAATCATCAGTAAGTTGTTTTATAACCCCTTCCGCGAAATTTTTATCCTCTTGTTTGCTTGCTCTTGTTATTGTTATACCGGTTGCTGTCGCCATAAGAAGTGCCGGAATTTGCCCAACAAGACCATCGCCGATAGTCAAAATAGTAAAAACAGCGGCACTATCAGAAATAGACATTCCGTGTTGAAAAGTCCCAATAAGAATACCGCCTATCAAATTCACCAGAGTAATAATAATACCGGCAACGGCATCGCCTTTTACAAATTTACTAGAACCGTCCATGGCTCCATAAAAATTTGCTTCAGTTAGAATCTCTTGGCGTCTTTTTTTTGCCTCTTCGTCATTTATAAGACCAGCATTCAAGTCGGCATCAACAGCCATCTGTTTTCCCGGCATCGCATCAAGCGTAAATCTAGCACCGACCTCTGCAACTCTAGTAGAGCCATTGGTAACGACCATGAAGTTAATAATGACCAATATGGTAAACACTATGATACCTATGACATAATTTCCGCCTACGACAAAATTTCCAAAAGAGTAGATAATATCACTTACAGCCTGCGGACCGTTTTGTCCTTCTGAAAGAATCATTCTTGTCGTAGCTATATTAAGTGCCAATCTATACAAAGTGACAATAAGTATCATTGTAGGAAAGGTTGTAAAGTCTGTAGGTCTATTTATAAAAACAGCCATCAAAATAATAAGAGTTGACATTGCAAAAGAGATTGCAAGAAAAAAATCCAAAACAAGCGATGGAAGCGGAACGATAATAATAGCCATAATAGCTATTAAAACAACAACTATCGTAAGATCTTTTGCGCCCAATATGTGTTTTAAAAAAGGTGCTGATTTTTCTATTAATTTTCTAGTGGTTAGTTTAGCCATTTAGATATTCAATAAATCCTCAAGCTTTACAGAATCCAAAAAATCATCGACTTTTCCTTGCAGCTTGTTAAGACAAGGCCATATAAAGCAACAACTTGCTTTTAAGTTTCCGCCTGGACAGTCATTTTGAGAATCAGAGCATTCAAAAACATTTGCGGACTTAATCTCAACAGATTTGATAATATCAAGCACGGATATCTCAGCCGGTGTTTTTGATAGTATAAAACCGCCCTTAGCACCCTTGTATGAAATCAAAATCTCACTCCTTGCCAACGACTGTAAAATTTTTGCCAAAAAGCTTTTTGGAATTTTTAGGGCTTCTGCTAAATTTTTTGTATCTTGCGGCTCTTTGCTTTGCGCTATTAAAGCAATAGACAACAAAGCATACTCACTCGCTTTTGTAAGCAGCATAAACACTCACTTTTTTATATAGGATATTTTTTGTGTTAATTTTACACAAAGTTAAGTTAAGGACACCTCTAAAGAAATGTTAAATATTCTTGGCGCACTATTAATAATTTTATGGTATGATTCCAGCTTTAATTCAAAATTCCTATCAGGAGGTCATTATGGCTTTAGATAAGGCAGCAAAAGCTGAAATTATCGCAAAATTCGGTGAAGGCGAAAAAGACACAGGTTCACCTGCAGTACAAATCGCTCTTCTTAGCTCAAGAATCACATATCTTACAGAGCATCTTAAAGATAATAAAAAAGATCACTCTTCAAAGTTAGGTATGTTAAAACTAGTAGGTCAAAGAAGAAGACTTATGAGATATCTAAAAAAAGAAG
>JAUPLZ010000014.1 GCA_030836705.1 Campylobacterota bacterium | reverse complement strand
TTATCCAAAAAATTTGAATACGCCATCCATGCGCAAAGCGCTTTTAAATCATTCATAAAAGGCGGCAAATATTTTGGTGGACAAATGATTCCATTATCATGCAATTTGGCTATTATCCCCATATCTTCAATCGCTAGTTTTCCGCAAAATAAAAGCGGAATTCTCTCTAGCATTCCTTTTTTTACAGCAATTCTTATAAAGTTAAAAACCAAAATAAAACCCTTGCTATATGCCAAATCTTTTGTAAAAGGTCCGCCGTTTGGCATGCTTCCTCTAAAAATCCTTGCCGCCACGGTATATGAATCCTCTTCGCTTCTGCCCTCACTTCTAAAAAACTCAAATATATCAAAAAAAGTAGCTCCTTTTTCTGCCATGCTTATAGCTTGAATTCTATCTGCTATTTTTCTTAGTCTTGAAGGATGTGAGCTAAACGAAACCACTTCCGTAAAAACAGCTAAGCCTTCTTGAGTAATAGTCGCAGACGGCGTTCCTTTGCCCAAAAATGTGCAAACAGGCTGCGAAAGTCCATTAAGCGTCGTGGCAACATGAACCCACCCTTCATGCGACTCTAAGACTCTTAAATCCCATTCACTAAAAAATGTATCTTTTTTAAGCTTTATATAATCAGACCCAGCCGCCGCATCCGCTACAATCCCGTCGCTTTCGATAATTTTTACTCTTTCATCATCATTTATAAAAAGCATATTGAGTTTTTTTTGCAAAATATCAACCGCTTCTTTTGTCGGAATATTTTTTATATCTTTTTCATAAAACATACTCTCGTTTATATTTTTCAGTGCCTCATCAAGAAGCTCGCCCATGTCGTGCAGATTTGGTCCATTTCTGTGAAAACTATCCGCGCTGCTTCCATAAAGCTCTCTTGAAATATCATAAAATTCATTTGTGCCTCTTGCCTTTAACATATCTATTACTCTTATGTACTCTTTGCACATCTTTTGCATTATATTTGAGGCTGGATTACTCCCAAGATTTTTTTCAATATCGCTTAAGATGCTGAAAAACAGATCTTTTAGTTTTTCAGAGTCAAAATTTAAAGGGTTATTTTTGTTGTAGTAAGCGGCATCTATTTGCGGCAGTTTTTTAAAATTTGAACTAAAAAAACAATTCTTTACATCATCTCTTAGCTGAATCGCATCCAATATTCTAATGGGCTTTTGAGTTTCTACAATCCTTTTGGAAAGCTCTTTGATAATTTTATGGGCATCATTCATATATTTTTATAGAGTATTAAAAGCTCTATCGCCGGCATCGCCGATACCGGGAATAATAAAGGCATTTTCAAGCTTTTGGTCTATCTTCGCTACAAAAAGTTCAATATCGGGATGATTTTTTTTGATAAGTTCTATGCCATCAGGTGCAGCTATTATGTTTAAGGAGATTATTCTTTTTGGATTTTTATTTTTTATAGCATCGATAGCATCAGATAGCGAACCGCCGGTTGCAAGCATAGGGTCGCAAACTACGGCTGTTTTGCCTTTTAGATCCGGAACTCTATCGTAATAAAGATGGCTTTTAAAAGTCTCTTCATCTCTTTTCATGGCAATAAACCCGCTTGTAGAATCCGGCATAAGCTCATTTATGCCATCAAGCATAGGAAGTGCTGCTCTAAGAATCGGGATAAAAACATATTTTGACTCATCGAAAGATTTGAATACTTTTTTGCCTCTCCAAGTCAAAATCTCAATGTCGTTTAAAACTTCATCTTGAAACGCTTCGTAAAAAAGCAGCTTTGCTATTTGCGAAATCGTAAATCTAAAATCATTAGCTCTTGTATTTTGGTTTCTTAACTTCGTTACAAGATGCGCTATGACGCTATTATTTATTTCATGAATCATTTTAAACCTCTGTTATAAATTGAAGCAAAAAGAACTCCAAAAATTAATCTTCGATCCCTAAAATATAATAGGTCTCTTTATTTGGAACTTTTTCTATTTTCACTTTATATTTTTTCGACCAGCTGTCAATCTTCTCATGAAACTCATCGACCAATTCTTTTGAAACCTCTTCTTTGCACTTTATTTTTAGATAGTCTTTTGAATTTGAAAGCGCAACAAAACCGTAAACATGTTTTAGAAAGTCATTTAGGCTAAAAATATGTTTTGAAAACTTATCAAAACCATGCGTGTTTTTTATAACTCTCTCCATCTGTTTTAAAAGAGTATCGCTTTTTGGATAACCAAGCTGAGCTAAAATCGCCTCGGGTGTTATATCAATATGCATTAAAAGATTCCTTTTTTTTAAATTTTTCTTGCGATTATAATATATTTACGCTATTCCTCTTAATAAAACAAGTAGCGCAATTCCGCCAAAAAGATAGCCGTCAACCCTATCAAGCACGCCGCCGTGTCCAGGGAGAATAGAGCCGCTATCTTTTACACCTGCCTTTCTTTTGAGGTAGCTCTCAAACAAATCTCCAAAAACAGACGCAATTGAGACGACTATAGATATCAAAATAGCTTTTTCTATAGAGACAAAATAAACTCCCGCCAAACTTCCAAGCACAACACCGACTCCAATGCCGCCTATAACGCCTTCTATTGTCTTATTGGGACTAGTCTCTGAAAATTTTGTTTTACCGATGGATTTTCCCACTACATAAGCGCCTATGTCAGTTCCCGCCACTACAACCAACAGCCAAAGAAAAGAGACTATTCCGAACTCCTTATAAAGAGCCAAAAGAAACAAAAATGAAGCAGTAGGATACAAAAACGGCATAAAGAGTTTTTTGTCTATCTCTCCCTTGAATGCAAGAATGGATGCAAAAATCATCAAAACGACAAAAACCAAATTATCGGGATTTGGGTAAAACGCAGCAACTATCCAAAGAATAAAAGCATAAACATAAACAGAGTTGCTTCTTAGTTCAAAAAGCATCATCGCTTCGTAAAAACTAACAATAAAAGCAACTCCCAAAAAAGCCCAAATTAAAAAAAAGCTATCTACAAGCCCTATCAAAGCCACAACACCTACCAGTGCAATAGCGGTAGATACTCTTTTCTTGTCACTTAAAAACACTTTTAAAATATTCACAAAACACCTTCTGTCATAATTCTAATTTTACACAAATCAGACTTTTATATCTAAAAGATGACTACTCTTTTGCGCTACTCTTTGTTCATCGCTTCTGTGTTTAAGTTTTTCTTCAGCTTCTTCTTCTTGTTTTTGCTCTTGGTCTTTGTGGTTTTTTTGATGTTCTTGCTCCGGATTTATTTTTTTTATATCCTCAGCCGGTCTTGTCTCTTCTATCTCTTTTTGTTTTTCTTTTTCTATTTCCGAGGCTATGTAATTTTGAAGAAGTGCTTTTGCTTGCTCTAACTGATGAGCGTGAGAGACTACGGGAGTGTTTTGATTAACATATATAGTTCCGCCAAGCGGTGTGATTGACATAACTTTTCCTTATTTGGAATTAAAAACGAAAAGCTGATATAACTATATCGAAATATGAATTGTTTTGTAAAATTTATACTCTACACTCGCTCCTGATTTTATCTTTACATTTCTTCTTTGCGTATAATCCACGAGATAATTTCCGCCAAAATCAGCAGAAAAAGAGGCACAAAGCCTTGCCGCTTCTTCCAAAACCCTTAGTGGAATTTCACTTTTATTTGTAGGAATTATCACATGCGTTGACGGTCTGTCTTTTAGATGCATCCAAATGTCGTTTGCTTTTGCCATCCTCAAAAGCTCAATATTTCCCTTTTCGTTTTTGCCAAGCAAAACCCTATATCCTTTTATAAAAAACACCTCATAATTTTCTGCAACACTCTCTTTTTTTGTTTTGATAATTTTTGGAAATAAAATAGCAAGTTCATGCTTACTTTTTGCCATATTTATTACACTCTCAAACTTTTTAAAAAATTCTATTTTTGACTCTAGATTTTCTCTCTCGATATGAATATTTTTTGATTTATTCATAAATTTTTTGGCTTTTTTAAACACTTCGTCGATTGTCTTGTTTATATTTCCCATAGCTTCAAGCTCTATAACCACATCATTTCCATCATAATCTTTTAATACGGCTTTTTTGTCATATGGCTTTATTTTGGCTCTGTTTAAAAGTAAAATATTGGCTATTTCGTATGATTTTTGAGATTTTTCTTCCAGCACACTTATATGCTCAAGAGAAAAAAGGATATTTTGAAGTTTTTCTCTTTTTTTGACTATCTTGTCTAGCTGTTGTTTTTTTGTATTTTCAAGCTCTTTTGCCTCTCGCTTTTGATACTCCTCTTCCAAATACGCTCTTATATCACTTATCTCTTGCGGATTGGAGTATTTGATATTGTTTTTTGGCAAAGGCATATATTTTAACGAGGGCTTGAGTTCTCTTGAAGAGATTGAAGAGTCGATGTGCCTAAGAGCTTCAATAACTATCTCATTTTCATCGACAATTATCATATTTGTAAATTTGCCCGTAAACTCAAAAATCAAAGAGCTTTTTTGAGATTTGTATTTGCCTAGTTTTTGGATTTGGATTTTTATTATCTTATCTTCATTGACCAGCGAAACATCCAAAATCTCACTTCAG
>JAUPLZ010000125.1 GCA_030836705.1 Campylobacterota bacterium | reverse complement strand
CCTTATTTTGCAAGTTTTGCGAATTTTGTGATTATATCGTTTTAAGCTAAAGAGGTTTTTTTAACTCTTTTTATCTATAGCAGTTTCAAGATTTATCCATTTAACACTTCCAAAGCTTGTAATAATTTAAAGCTTTTTACCATCTTTTTTACCTCGTTAAATTTTAGTGCATCTTCTTCGCCAAGCTTATATTTTTCTATCTCTTGAATTATAGGCTGTGCATTTTTTGGTCTGTTTGTTTTGAGTGCTTCTTTTAGTCTGTCAAAAAGCTCTTGTTTTGTTGCATCGTCAAGCACAGGAGAGTCATTTTGCTCCTCTTTTTTTGGTTTGAGTTTTTGTTCGATTTCGCTTGTAACAATGTTTAGATGTTCATAAAAACTAGGCGTTAAAGTCCTATTTTTTGTCTCTTCCATCTCTTTTGCAACTTCATATAACTCCAAAGCCCCCGCCCCTTTGCTTATTCCTTTGATAGTATGCATTGCTCGTACAAATTCCTCTTCGTCCATTTTTTCCAGCTCTATATTTTTATACTCAAGCAAGCCTTCTAAAATCTTTTTATACACTTTTTTGTTATCTGAAAGAAGTTTAAGCGCGCTTTGGGAATCTAGCGATTCAAACTCTGGCAACTCTACAGCTTCTTCTTTGTTGCTGTTTTGTATCCGCGTATCTTTTATATCCACTTTTTTGGTGATATATTTAAGAAGGGTTGAATAAAGTTTCTCAACATTGATTGGCTTATTGAGATGTTCATTCATGCCTGCTTCTTTAGTCTTTTCTATATCTTCTTTCATAGCATTTGCCGTAAGTGCGACAATTGGGATGTTTTTGTCTATTTGCCTGATTGCTTTTGTGGCTTCAAACCCATCCATAACCGGCATTTGCAAATCCATCAAAATCAGTTCAAAAAGAGTGCCATTCTCAAGCGAGCTTTTATATTTTGTAACCGCCTCCAAACCGTCATTTGCGACTTCTATTGCAATCTTGCTTGACTCTAAAAGCCCGAGTATAACCTCTTGATTTATCTTGTTGTCTTCCACTAAAAGTATTTTGCTTCCCTCAAGTGCTTGAATATCTGTATTTATATTTGTAGCAATCTGCATCCGTTTTGACTCTTGCAGCCTGTTAGTTCCCAAAAAAATATCACTTAGTGTGTCATACAGAATGGAAGGATTAATCGGTTTTTGCAAAAAGTGTGTTATACCGACTTCTCGTGCTGAATTCATGATACTCTCTTGTTTAAATGCACTCACCATAACTATCTCTTTTGGTTTAAAGGCGGTAATATTTTTAATTATTTTTGCAGTTTCAATACCATCGATGTGCGGCATATTCCAATCCATTAAAATCAAATCATAGGACTCTTTTTTTACCAAATCAATCGCTTCTGTTCCGCTTGAAGCGATGTCTATAGACAACCCGTAATGCTCCAGCATGGTTTGCAATATTCCTTGCCATATTTTATTATCATCTACAATCACAATCTTTTTATCGCTTAAAACAGTTTTGTCGATAGATATTGCATCTTTTGTGATAAGTTCTATCTCAAAAATAAAGCTGCTCCCGACCCCTTGCGCAGATTCTATCCAGATTTTTCCATTCATAAGCTCCACTAATTGCTTAGAAATAGCAAGCCCAAGCCCAGTACCGCCATATCTCCTTGTAGTGCTTTCATCAGCCTGTGTGAAAGATTGAAAAAGCCTCTCTTGCTGCTCTTTTGTTAACCCGATTCCGGTATCTTTGACTTCAAATCGAACTCTATTTTCACTAGATTTTTTGATATAAAGCCCTACTTCGCCTTTTTCGGTAAACTTAACAGCATTGCTAATTAAGTTGGTCAACACCTGAGCAATTCTTAGGCTATCACCGTAAAAATATTTGCCAATCTGAATATCATAATCCACAATCAATTCAAGATTTTTCTCGTGTGCCTTATGCTCTATCAAGGCTATCACATCATCCACTACTTTAAACAAATCAAACTCTATCTTTTCGATAGTAAGCTTCCCAGCCTCTATCTTGCTGAAATCTAAAATATCGTTGATAATTCCCAATAGTGCCTTTGCGGACATATCTATTTTGCTTAAGTACTCTCTTTGTTTATCGCTCAAATCGGTAAGCAGTATCAAATGTGTCATGCCGATAATGCCGTTCATCGGAGTTCGTATCTCATGGCTCATGTTTGCCAAAAATTCAGATTTGAGTTTTGTACTGTCCTCTGCTTTTTGTTTAGCAAGAGAAAGCTCGATAGTTTTTTGTGTAAATTTTAGCGATGTTATGATGGATACGAGCACTATTATTACCACTATCAACCCAAGCACCAACGAGAAGTTGTACATATTTTCCTTTACTTGATCATGCATTTTTTTGTTAGAAATCGTAACACCCAAATAACCGGTCGTATCACCAACTCTCAAGTTTGCATGGCACGAAATACACTCTTTTTCTGCTAATATTTTTTGATAAAATGTAGAGGTATCATCCGCCTCGTTTATGCTATGCGCCCTATTATCTGTGAAGCTTAGAGTCTCGTCTATCTTGTAGTGGCAATCACTGCAAGCTCTCTCTTTATCCATATTTGTATTTTCATGAAAACCTCTTGAATTCTCAAGCGAGGTATAGCTCCAATCGCTTCTTAGATACATTCCGTTTGTTT
>JAUPLZ010000124.1 GCA_030836705.1 Campylobacterota bacterium | reverse complement strand
CCATTATCTTCTAAAAGAATTGAATCCATATTTATGTCCAAAATAAAGAATGCATTCCTAATAATACACTATTTTTAGGAATTTTTAGCTTTTGTGTTATAAGTCAATACAAGTCCAAAGCAACAAGAAAAGAGCTTATATATGATTTTTTCATAAATCACAGAAACTAAATAGATAAAGAAATTAATGACTTTTAAAAATAAGAGAAAAATATAGTTTGTCAATTTATGCAATCCAATTATTTCTGTTTGTAGATATCGATGTGGTTTTTTACAATAACTTCTATATCAAACTCTTTTAATGCTTTTTTTCTTGAATTTTGCGACATTTTTGTATAAAGATTTTTATCTTCAAGAAGTTTTATGATAGCTTTAGTGATTTCTGTATGATTTTTTAAAGGGGTTAAAAATCCGTTATATCCGTCATCAACCGCCTCTTTGCAGCCGACGGTTTTTGTCGTGATTATCGGCTTGGACATTGATGCGGCTTCTATCGCCGTTCTTGGCAATCCTTCTCTATATGAAGGCAGAACAAAGAGATATGAGTCGTCAAGCAGCCCTTTTATATCCTCTCGCCATCCAAGAAATGTAATAGTGCCGTCGTCTATGGCATTTTGGATTATTTTTTTATCTATGTTGTACGGATTTCCTTTATAAAAATCACCGGCTACTACAAACTCGACGCGTTCTTTAAATATTTTTTTGACCTCTTTGGCAGATTCGATAAACTCTCCTATTCCTTTGTGAATAAGCAATCTTCCGATAAAAAGGATTTTTTTTGGGCTGCTGTCGCTGATATTTTTTGAAGATATCCACTCTTTTGTATCTATTCCTGAGCCTTTTATTAGAGTGGTTTTTTCTTTTTTGACGATGTTTTTATTTACAAAAAGCTCCAAATCATCGCTGTTTTGAAAAATTACAGTTTTTGAAAATCTAAATACTAATTTATACAAATTAACTATCAAAAATCTGACTATTTTTGATTTAAAATCATCTTCTATAAAAAAAGAACCAAGACCGGTTACGCTGCTTATGCATGTTTTGACTCCGGCTATTTTGGCGGCTATATTTCCATAAATATTCGGCTTTGCCGTAAATGTGTGTACTATATCAGGAGATATTTTTTTTAGCTTTTGCGCTATGCCGTAAATGGTTTTTAGCTCTTTTAGCGGATTTAGGCTTCCTCTGTCTATTTCGTATGGAATATATCTTATGCCCTCTTTTTCAAATCTGCTGCTATATTCTCCTTGCGGGGTTAGCGCTATAACCTCCCAGCCCTCTTTTGCAAGTGCTTTCATTATGGGCAGTCTAAAAAGATACAAATTGGCGTCAAAATGGCTTAGAAAAATAATTTTCACCTGTAAATCTCCTTTTCACTGAGCAAAGCCCAGTGAAAATTCCTCTCACTAAAGCTTTGCCTGTCGGCAAGAATGAAACCCTTAAGATTTTTATTCTTATTTGTGTCAACTTGTTGGCATAAGGGTTTCATTTTTTTATCGCTTCAAGCCACTCTTTTAGTCGTTTTTCGTAGGCTATATCTTTTAATTCAACTATTTTTAGCGGCTTTTTAAGATACTCTTGTTTCACCCAGCCGCCAAAATCATGCGGATATTTATATCCTATTCCTCTGCCAAGACTTTTTGCGCCGCCAAAATGAGCATCTTTTAGATGGTTTGGTACTTCTAAAATTTCGCCGTTTTTTATCATTTCAAGCGCTTTGTCGATAGCAGCTATGGCGGTGTTTGATTTGGGGCACGATGCTAGATAGATAACGGTTTGCGATAAAATAATTCTGCTTTCTGGATAGCCTATGTTTGAAACCGCATAATAGCAATCGCTTGCTAGATTAAGAGCATTTGGGTTTGCATTTCCGATATCCTCGCTTGCAAAAATTAATAATCTTCTCGCTATGAATTTTGCATCTTCCCCGCCTTCTATTAATCTTGCAAGATAATAAATAGCGGCATCAACATCGCTTCCTCTTAGGCTTTTTATCATCGCAGATGCTAGATTGTAGTGGGTTTCGCTGCTGCTTGTTCCATCATTTAAAGATGTCGGTCTAAGTGATTTAAGCAGATTTAAGTCTATGATTTTTGATATATTTAGCGAGCATTCAAGCAGGTTTAACATAGCTCTTGCATCGCCTCCGCTAGAAACTATCAAATACTCGTATGCCTCATCGCTGATAGTCGCGTTTGATTTTTCTAGCTCTTTGTTTGCAATTTTTTTCAAATCCTCTATCGTTAGCGGTTTGAACTCAAAAAGCATAGCTCTTGAGCGAATCGCGGAGGTTAGCGTAAAAAAAGGATTTTCTGTTGATGCGCCGATAAAAATCGCATCAAAATTTTCCATAAAAGGAAGCATAACCTCTTGTTGGTTTTTTGCCAGCCTATGAACCTCATCTATAAAAACTATCGGTTTTATAAGCGAGTTTTTGTGGCTTAGAAGAACTTTTCTAAGGTCTTCAATTTTTAGGCTAGTGGCGTTAAACTCATAAAAACTACTATTTAAATATTTTGCCGCCAATCTTGCTAGAGTTGTTTTGCCGGTTCCGGCTGGTCCAAAAAAAAAGGAGTGCGGAAGCTTATTTTGTTCTAATAGTCTAAAAAAAGGGGCGTTTTTGCCTGCAATATGAACTTGTCCCGCAAACTCATCAAAACTTTTAGGACGAGCTGAGTTTGCAAGCACGGACATTTTTAGTGAATAATCTTTATGATGACATTTCTCTCTCTAGGACCATCGAAGTCAGCTAGAAAGATTCCTTGCCATTCGCCCATAAGCATTGAAGCATTTTCAAGAGGAATCATTGTATTTGTGCCCATTATTGCTGATTTTATATGAGCTTCTGCATTTTTACCCACATGATGATAGTTGTCGTTTGCAGGAACCATATCGTGAAGTTTTGTTAAAAGGTCTCTTGCTAGATTTGGGTCTACATGTTCGCTTATAAAAACACTGCATGTTGAGTGTGGAACAAATATAATCACAGCACCGTCTTTAACACCGGATTTTATAACCGCTTCTCTTACATCCTTTGTGATATCAAGCATTTGAGTTTTGTGTTTTGTTTTAAATGTCAGTTTCTGCATCTTTTTTTCCCTTTTCTTTTTTTGATTGTTTTAAAAATTTATGGAGGATATTATATTCATTTTTTTCAAGAAATCGCACTTTTCCTTCAGGCAAAGCGTTTAATTCCATCCAGCCGTATGCTACTCTTTTTAAGTCCAGTACTTTTCTATCAAAAAATCCAAAAAATCGTCTTAGCTCACGATTTTTTCCTTCGCTGATGCTAACTTTTAGTCTTGAATATTTTGGGCTGTTTTTTAGTACTTTAAAATCATTAAAAGGCGCAAACTGCATTGAAGTTATCTTGCTATATTCATGAGCTCCTTTTGAAGCGTCATCTATAGTCATGCCGTTTGCCATAGCCTCAGTTATCTCTTCGGTTATCGGTCCGTCAATTTTGATATTATAAACTCTTTCAAGATTGCTATTCATAAGAGCCTCTGCTACTTTTGCGGAATCTGTCAAAAGCAAAAGCCCTTCGCTTGCAAAATCAAGTCTTCCTATAGGAATAAAATGATTATATTTTTTAGGAAGAGAGTCATATATGGTTTTTCTGCCTTTTGGGTCTTTTTTGGTGACCAACTCGCCTTTTGGCTTGCAGTATTCTATTACGGTAAATTCACTTGTCGGTTCTTTTAGCGGTCTATTATTAAAAAAAAGTTTTTCATCCGCTGCAACTTGTCTTGCCGGATTGGTTTCTACTGCTCTGCCTACTTTTACTTTGCCCTCTTGAATTGCTTTATCTGCCTCTCTTCTTGAGAGTTTTGTGCGCTCTGATATTGCCTTATTTAATCTCGTGGTTTCTTCTGTTGTTTTTTTCATGATATGCCTGCCTCTACGAGTGCGTGGATGTGTAAAACTCCCTCAAGCTTTCCGTTTGAGTCGGTTAAGATAAGTAATTGTATCTTTTTTGATTCAATTATTGCTAGCGCCTCGCTCGCAAGAAGATCTTTTGAAGATTCTGTTTTTGGGTTTTTTGTAGCGTAATCTATCGCTTTTTTTTCAAGTGAAAAATCCTTGTCCAAAAGAGCCCTTCTTAAGTCACCGTCGCTCAAAATAGCAGCAACTTTATCATTTTCTAATAGCAATACGGTTCCAAGTTTGCCGTTTGTCATAACAGTTATAGCTTCCTTGATGGTTGCGTCGACTCCAAGCTGCGGAAGGTCTGTTTTTCTTGCTAAATCTATTGCTTTTACAAAAAGCTTTTTACCCAAGCTTCCACCAGGATGAAAAGAGGCAAAATCTTCTTTTTTGAATCCTCTTTTTTTCATGAGAGTTACAGCCAGCGCATCGCCTAACGCCATAGTAAGCGTGGTAGAGCTTGTAGGCGCAATTCCCAGAGGACAAGCCTCTTTTGAGATTGAAATATCAATAAGCTCGTCACTAAATTTTGCAAGAGTTGAGTTTTTTTTGGCACTCATTCCTATGATTTTTATATTAAATCTTTTGATGTGAGGCAGTATGGAGATTAGCTCTTGAGATTCTCCCGAGTTGCTTATTGCAATCACCAAATCCCCTTTTGATATCATGCCAAGATCTCCATGCATGGCTTCCGTTGGGTGAATAAAAAAGCTAGGCGTTCCGGTGCTTGCAAATGTGGCGGCTATTTTTGAGCCGACAAGCCCAGACTTGCCGACTCCCATTACGATTACTTTGCCTTCTGTTTTATCAAGAAGTTCAATCGCCCTATTCCACTCATTATTGATTTTTTCTGCGCAGCCAAGTAACTCCGCTGCTTCTATTTTTAATACTTCTTTTGCTGTTTCTATATAATTCATTATTGTACAAATATATTTGGAACTATTATTGGATATCGTTTTAGCTTTCTAAAGATATGTTTTTTAAGCACTTGTCTTAGATTATTTTCAAGAATTTTTATATTGTTAAAATCTTGCGGCTTAGAATTCGTAACGAATTTTTCCAAAATTTCTTCAAGTTCTTCTGCTAATTCTCTCTCTTTTCTGACATTTACAAGACCATAGCTTGTTACGACCGGTTTGCCAAGAAGCTTATGCTCATTTTGAGATATTTGAATCACGAGCATAATAATTCCGTCGTTTGCTAGAGATTGTCTATCATGAACAATGGAGGTATCTATGGTTTTATTCATTTGGTTGTCTATGTATGTTTTGCCGATTCTTACTGTTTTTATTTTTTTCATGTGTCTTGATGTGATTTCTATCGTATCCCCGTCATCGATTAAGAGAGTGTTTTTTTCATCAACCCCGCACTCTATCGCTGTTTTTATGTGCTTTGATCTATGCTGATACTCTCCATGGACAGGGAGGAAAAATTTTGGCTTTGTAAGTCTTAGCATATATTTTTGTTCTTCTTGACCCGCGTGTCCTGAGACATGTATTTCGCTAAATTCGTAATGCGCGACTGTGGCACCTGTCTTTTCAAGCTGATTGATTACGGCAGAAACAGATGGTTCGTTCCCTGGAATTGCTTTTGATGAAAGAATAACTGTATCGGTTGGTTTTAATTTAACATGTCTATGCTCGCCTATTGACATTCTATATAGCGCAGACATTGGTTCGCCTTGTGAACCTGTTGTAACGATTAAAATTTCATGATCCGGATATTTTGAAACATCATGAGGTTCTATAAAAATTTTATGATCTACTTTAACATACTCAAGATCCATAGCAAGCTGAAGATTTTTTTCCATAGATCTTCCTATTATGCACACTTTTCTTCCATATTTTACGCCGTACTCTATGGCTTGAAAAACTCTATGAATGTTTGAGCTAAAAGTAGACATAATAACCCTGCCCTTTAGTCCGTTATAGAGCTTGTCAAATGTTCCGCCTACGATAGATTCGCTCTTTGTCGAACCGGGATTATGTGAGTTTGTACTATCGCTAAATAGACACAAAACGCCCTTATCGCCATAGTAAGCCAAACGATGATAATCGGTCGGATATTTATCTATTGGCGTATTATCTAGTTTAAAATCTCCGGTGTGGATAACGGTTCCCGCATCGCAAGTAATCGCAACGGCAGATGAATCGATAATAGAGTGCGTTACATGCATCCATTCTACTTCAAAATCGCCTATTTTAATAACCTTTCTTTTTTCAACAAATCTAAAATAGCTTTTGTATTTTGTTATTTTATGTTCATCAAATTTGCCGCCTATCATTCCAAGTGGTAGAGGTGTTCCATAGATAGGAAATTGCATATCTTTAAATAGATAAGGGACTGCGCCTATATGGTCTTCATGTCCGTGGGTTATTATTATCCCGTGAATTTTATGTTTTATTTGTTTTAAATACGAAAAGTCAGGAACCAAAATATCAACACCGTGCATCGATTCATCAGGGAAGCTCATTCCAACATCAATAATTATGGCACTATTTTCTGTTTCGATAACGGCAATATTTCCACCGATTTGCTCTAAACCGCCTAATGGAGTGATTTTTACGCTTGCATTTGGATTGCCCAGATTAAAATGAGGATTTAGCCTTGTTTCGTGAGAGCGCTTATTTGCAGTTATTGCATCTTTTATGTTTAAATATATTCCGCTTTGACTGCTTGAAAATCTTCTTGTCGGAGCATTTTCACTATCTTCTTTTGAAGGATTAAATCCTTTTTTTTGAGGATGTCTTGGTCTTTGTCTTCTTTTTTCTCTGCCTTCCGGCGCATCAGGAGATTTTCTCTCAACCTTATTGTGTCTACTGTGTTCTTTTAGCTCGGCACTATCGCTTTGAGCTATGTTATTTTCATTTATATTAGAATTCTCTTCCATCATCATAATCCTTTTTACCCATAATTTTTGAGAAAAGGCGAAAGAAAAGTAAAGCTTCCACTTCATGAGGACGGACGCTATCATTTAGACTCAAAGCTTGAAAAGATTTTTCTAAGATATCTTTGTCAAACTTTAAAGCCAAATTCGTAAAAAGTTTTTTTCTTGGTTGAGAAAATGCAATTTTTAAAAATGAAGCAAATTCTTCATTGAATTCATTATCATTTTTTCGTATTTCAAAAACCGAAGATACAATTTTTGGCATAGGCACAAATGCCTCTTTTGGCACATCAAAAAGAGCCCTTGCAGTTCCAACCATTGAAGCTAGAATTGAAAGAGATGAGTACTCTTTAGTTTTGGGAGCAGCCGTAAACTTTTGAGCAACCTCTTTTTGTACCATAACCAATATATTTCTACAATTTCTATCTCTTAAAGCATCTAAGATAATAGCAGTAGCAATATAATAAGGAAGATTTGCAACTAAATCGTATGGTTCTTTTATGAATTCGCCTTTTTCGCGAAGTTCCATAGCATCACCGCAAATAAGTTTAAATCTGCCTTCTGTCAACTCTTTGTGGAATTTAACTCTGAGCCCTTGATGCAATCTATCATCAATCTCAATGGCAACCGTTGCTCTTTTTTTGAGCAGCTTTTCTGTCAAATCACCTAGACCAGGTCCAACCTCTACAATTATATTGTCACTATTGGGCATCGACTCGATGATTTTATCTTTGTAATATTCGCTTTTTAAAAAATTCTGACCAAACTGTTTTTTTGCTTTTATCAAAAGCCATTTCCTTACATTAAACAAGCCTTGATATTATCATAGTCGAGCTTAGGATTTGTTTGTAAAAAACCAAAAAGTGTATAATACACAAAAAAAGAATATTTTGGTAGCAAAAGCAATGGAGCGTTTAATGAAAAGTCATTTGACAAAGAGGATTATCCCGTGTCTTGATATCAAAGATGGAAGAGTAGTGAAGGGCGTAAATTTCGTAGGGCTTCAAGATGCCGGCGACCCTGTAGAAATTGCAGCAAGATATAATAATGAAGGCGCTGATGAAATTACATTTTTGGATATTACTGCTTCGCATGAAAAAAGAGATACTATTATTGATGTTTTAGCAAGAGTTGCAAAAGAGGTTTTTATACCCTTAACGGTCGGCGGAGGAATTAAAAACTTAGATGATATTTACAGACTTTTGAATGTCGGATGCGACAAAATAAGCATAAACTCGCATGCTATAAAAAATCCTGATTTTATTAATGAGGCATCAAAGAGATTTGGAACCTCTACGATGGTGGTTGCAATTGATGTTAAAAAAACAGGAGATTCTTGGAATGTTTTTATTAACGGCGGAAGAATTGATACCGGTATTGATGCTGTTAATTGGGCAAAAGAGGTAGAAGATAGAGGGGCAGGGGAGATATTGCTAACTTCAATGGATGCCGACGGCACAAAAAAAGGATATGATTTGGAGATACTTTCAAAAATAGCCACTTCCACAAATATTCCCATAATAGCGAGCGGCGGAGCAGGAAATATGCATCATATAGAAGAGGCTTTTTTGCATGGCGCCGATGCTGCTCTTGCTGCTTCTATATTTCATTTTCAAGAGATTAGAATAAGTGATTTAAAACAATATTTATCTCAAAAAAACATCGAGGTGAGAATATGATAGTCTGCGCAGGAAAGAGTGAATCCTTTGATTTTGCATATCCAATTGGAATAGGGCTTATTGAGTCTGCTATTAATTTGACACAGCTTTGTCTTTTAGATAAGCCTGAATATTTGGTTTTTGTAGGCAGTGCCGGAACATATGGGGAGCACAATATTTTTGATATTGTTGAATCATGCGGCGCATCAAATATTGAGCTCTCTTTTTTGCAAAATAAATCATATGCGCCGATTGATAATGTAATCATTT
>JAUPLZ010000123.1 GCA_030836705.1 Campylobacterota bacterium | reverse complement strand
GGCAGCGGTGAAGAGCCGGAAAATGTCTATGGATTTAGTAAGCTGATGATGGACAATATCGCTTATAGATATATAAAAGAAAATCCGCAAATTTCAATAGTCGGATTGCGATATTTTAATGTTTACGGACCAAGAGAGGTTTACAAGGGCAAAACAGCCTCTATGATGCTTCAGCTAGGACTTCAAATATTAGCAGGCAAAACTCCGAAGCTTTTTAAATACGGGCAGCAAAAAAGAGATTTTGTTTATATCGATGATGTTGTTCAGGCGAATATCAAAGGCGCTGTTTCAAAAAAAAGCGGGGTTTTTAATGTAGGAAGCGGACGCGCTAGAGAGTTTAATGAAGCCTTAGGAGTTCTTCACAAAGAACTTGGCGTATACACAAAAATTGAATATATAGACAATCCTTGGGCTTTTTACCAAAACCACACCGAAGCGGACATAACAGCGACAAAAGAGGCGTTAGGATATGAGCCTAGATTCGACATAGAAAAAGGAATAGCCGACTATGCCAAAGAGATAAAAAGAATTTACGAAAAAGAGCTCTCTTAAATGATACACCTAAAAAATAAAAATCCTAAAATTCTAGTCGTCGGCGATTTGATGATTGATTACTATTTGTGGGGCAAGTGCGAAAGAATTAGCCCTGAAGCTCCGGTGCAAGTCGTGGACATCCAAAGCGAAAGCACGACTTTGGGCGGTGCTGGAAATGTTATGAATAATCTTTTATCATTGGGTGCTAGCGTTTATGCGTGTTCCGCTGTCGGAGACGACGATATCGGCATAGAGTTAAAAGATATTTTAAATAACTCAAAGATTGATACGACGATGCTGGTTGTCCAAAACGGAAGAAAAACATCAAAAAAAAGCAGAGTCATTGCCTCTCATCAGCAGGTCATAAGATTTGATAAAGAATCAAAAGACGACATCTCAAAAGAGAGCGAAGAAAAAATTCTAGATTTAATAAAAAAAAATATAGCCATTTTTGATATCGTCTTGCTTAGTGACTACAAAAAAGGTGTTTTGACCGAAAATCTAACAAAAGAAATTATCAAACTTTCAAGAGAAAATAATAAAGATGTTTTGGTTGATCCAAAAGGCGATGATTACAGCAAATATAAAGATGCGACAATAATCACTCCAAATAAAAAAGAGGCATCGATTGCCTCAAAAATTGATATAAAAGATAAAAAATCACTACAAGAAGCCGGCGAGAAGCTAAAAAATTCACTTGCCTTAAAAGCTTGCCTTATCACTCTATCAGAAGACGGAATGGCGCTTTTTGAAGATAAAATGACCAAGATAGATGCCACGGCAAAAGAGGTTTATGATGTAACCGGTGCCGGTGATACCGTACTTGCAACTCTAGGCTTCGCTATTTCTGCGGGAAAAAGCATGATTGAAGCGGCAAGAATGGCAAACTCGGCGGCGGCGGTGGTTGTAGGCAAGCTAGGAAGCGCAACGGTTACGATAGATGAAATAATAGAGTATGAAGGCGCTTTGCACCACTGTGAAATAAACGAAAAGATAAAAACTTTTGAAAAAATAGAAAAAACCGTAGAAGAGAAGAAAAAAAACGGGAAAAAAATAGTTTTCACAAACGGATGTTTTGACATTTTGCATAGAGGTCATGTCGAATATCTTAAGCTTTCAAAAAAAGAAGGCGATATTTTGGTCGTGGGGCTTAACTCTGATGCGAGCGTAAGAAGACTAAAAGGCGAATCAAGACCGGTTGTGTGCGAGGATGATAGAGCCTATATACTTTCTGCTCTTAGCATAGTCGATTTTGTCGTAATTTTTGAAGAAGATACGCCATATGAACTCATAAAAAAAGTAAAGCCCGATGTTTTGACAAAAGGCGCCGATTATGAGGGCAAAACAGTAGTCGGCAGCGATATAGCAAAAGAGGTTAAGCTCATAAAATTTGTTGACGGCAAATCAACCACACAGACTATCCAAAAAATAAAAGGCGTGGAATAGATAATGCTTGGGCGCCTTTTGCTCTATGGCTTTATAGCGGTTTTGGTTTTGCCTTTGGTTGTGAATGTCTACTTTTATTTTGTAGAAAAAGAACTTGAAGAAAATCCGGTATCGCAAATAAAATCACAAAGAGTCTCTTTTGAAAGCGCCAAAGCTCTATATGAAGCAAGATGCGCAAATTGTCACGGCATAAACGGCGACGGTGCAGGCGGAATGGCTAGAGTAAACGGAGAAAAAGAGCATCAAATAGCCCAAAAACTAATAGGCTACAAAAACAAAAGCTACGGTTCAAGCGCAAAAGGCGTAATGGAGCTTCAAGTGCAGGATTTGACAATAGAAGAACTGCAAGAGATTGCTAAATATCTATCAAGTCTAAAGCCGATTATGGACGAAGAAGAGAAGATAAAAAAAAGAGATTTAATAGATTTAGACCACTTTGATATTTCGAGTTAATTTATTTAAGGAATAGAATGAACAAACGATTTTTTGGTGTTTTTTTGTTTTTATTTATATTTTCACACCTATTCTCGCAAGAGGCAAATATACTTGATGTTAATATAAATAATGAAGATTTAGAAGTTGAGGCTGCCTCATTAAAATCATGGTCAAAAAACTCCTATACCCACTATAGCATCGGGGCTTTAAAAACCTATGACGAACAAGACAAAGGGATGACCGCATACCATGCTTCAATGACACAGATAGGCTATACAGACCTAAAAGGCATTTCGTTTGGAGTCGGGCTAAAAGCAGTGCAGGCAAACTTTATTATAAATGATGAGGATTACAGCGCCACGGCTCTTGGCGTTAGACTCAAAGGAATCTATACATTTCCTTTAAAGGTCAAAACCGTTTTAACAGGAACTTACAACTACGCACCAAGATCGCTATCATTTTCAAAAGACCTTGAAAGCTATACCGAATATAGAGCAACAATAAAAGCTGAACCGATTGACGGAGCATGGGTATATCTTGGTTTTAGAAACATAGAATTTAATTTTCAAAGCGTTGATGAGAAATACAAATTTAACGAATCGGCATTTTTTGGAATGGAGATATTTTTCTAATGAAATGTCAGTTTTTAAAAATAGTACATTTGAAAGCGACAAGGTCGCGCGGGCACTCTGCCGAAGAGTCCTTTTTGGACTTTGTTCGAAAAGGAGATATTTAAATGAAGCAGATGATTTTAGACGAGCTTAATGCGCACGCAAAAGCCATAGAGAGCGTAATAGCAACTATGCAAGGTGATATAGAAAAAGCTTGTATTGAAGTGGTAAAAACCCTCAAAAGAGGCAATAAGATACTTTTATGCGGAAACGGCGGAAGCGCTGCGGACGCTCAACACATAGCCACGGAGTTTACGGGCAGATACAAAACAGAAAGAGTCGGCTTGCCGGCGATTGCCCTTACTACCGATACTTCAGCGCTTACCGCTATCGGAAACGACTATGGATTTGATATGGTTTTTTCAAGACAAGTAGAAGCATACGCAAGCAAAGGCGATTTGATCATAGGCATATCGACATCAGGAAATAGCGCAAATGTCATCAAAGCTTTTGAAAAAGGGATAGAAAAAGGGTGTTTTTGCCTTGCTTTAAGCGGCAGAGACGGAGGCAAAATGAGACACTTCGCTGATTTGAATCTCATCATCCCGCTTCTTGATACGCCAAGAATTCAAGAGATGCATATCTTGATAGGACATATCATCTGCCAAGCTGTCGATGATGCTTTTTTGTAATTACGACTATTAAAATAGGACAATCCTATCTTTAAAATTTTTCATGAGTGAGTATATAAATTTTATCATATACTTGATATCATAGTTCAAAGAGTCTTCAAGGTTAAGATAGTGAAAAAGATAAAAGTAAAAGAGATTGTTGCCACAAACATCATCGAGCTTTTTGAAAATGAGCTTGTAAGCAAAGCGCTTAAAAAAATAACCTCAAATAGGATTCACAACATTGTTGTCGTCAATAGCGACAACAGCCGCTCAATCCTTTCAACAACAGATATTTTAAAAAATATATTAAAAGAAGGCTGGAAAAACGCCAAAATATCATCTCTTTTTAGAAGACCGTTAAAAACCATCAGCGAAGAGACGAGCATAGTTCAGGCGGCGATCAGCATGGAGGAGGGAGACGAGATCCTCGGAGAGCTTGACGGCAGCCAGAAGCTCTACGGAGTCGTGACGCACAGAGACATTTCGGAAGCGACGGAAATATTAAAATGGCAGGATGAATACTCCGAAGAGTTGACCGCCATTTCGGTGAACTCAATCATAAAAAGAAACAGCGCGATAACGGCAGACTTTCAGGAGAACCTGTATGATAAGCTGCCGGAGCTGAATGCGTCACCAACGGACTGCCTGATCGCTTTAAAAGAGCAAAAACCGTGTGGGATAATAACCAAAAGAGATATTATCAGGCTTTTGGACAGCGATAAAAACTTGGATGTCAAAATAGAGGAACACATGAGTTCGCCTCTTTTTACCCTTGAAGGAAAAGTAAGCGTTAGTAGTGCGCTAATCTCCATGCAGAACAGACACTTCAGAAGAGCAATTGTCCTAGACGATAACGGCTTATTGGCTGGGTTGGTTTCACAAAAAGCAATCATAAGCATTATCTACAACCATGCCGCCAAGAGGATGTGGCATTTTAACGAGAACAGCAACC
>JAUPLZ010000122.1 GCA_030836705.1 Campylobacterota bacterium | reverse complement strand
CCCAGACGCCAAAAAAGACAATAAGATAAAGAAGATATGTCATACTTACTGCACTAAGCTTGCTATAAACCTCAAAAATAGTTTCGGCATCTGTAAGTATATAATCCATATTATCAACGACCGTACCGCCTTTGGAGTCGGTAACTTTAGAAGTGTAACCGCCCTTGAGCTGCAACTTCCCACTCGCCGCCGTCGCCGTTATATCAATAACATCAGCATCAGTCAGAATGCTCGCCATGATAATCTGCGTAATATTTAATCGCCCGCCCTCAGCCGCAGCAGTAGCACTCGCCTGAGAGGCAGTCGTCTTCGCCGTGAGTAAAGGTTTAAATTGCGCGTCTGCGGCAGAGATTATCTTAGCATTATCCGCCGTTGCCGTTTTTTTATCAAGCGCATAATGATTTTTTATCTCAGGGTAAAAAACCTTAAAGAGGCCAATCGGATTATATAAATCATTTTTAAGCGCAAACATACAAGTAACTTCACCGGATAACGGATTAATTGAATATATCGTTCCCGTATATTTAGAGCCGATCTGTTGGCATGTTCTCGACGAAACTATATTTTCAAAACCAAAACCGCCGCCGGTATATTTTCGCTCTAGCGTCTGCGTTTCACTAAAAACTTGTTTTTGAACAAGCTCTTTTTGAGTAAAAAGAGGCAGAGTGTCCCTTTTATACTTCTCAATATCCTGCTTTTCAAAATCCGACTTTATAGTCTCTTTTGAAAAGGTGTATTGGTAGTTTGCCAAGAGTGCGGATGTAAAAAGAAGCGGGAGGAGGAGAAATTTGAACATAGAACATCCATTACATATTAATTTTTACTTATTATAAGAGCTTTATAATAAAATTAGGCTTAAGTAAGCCTAATTTTACTTCACCAAGGATGAAACATCTTCGTAGATCTCGCACGCCACAGCGTAACTCATATTATTAAGCGCTGATTGAAACTCTTTTTGATTAATTTTTTGATATTTTTTCCCCTCTTCTAAGAGAAGCGGCTTAATCTCTTCATATCTCTCCGGACCTAGCTTGTGAAGAAAAATATATTTTGTTATCGCCAAAAGAGCGTCTAAATTGGCTTCATACTTAATATCATGATTTTTGTCTGATATGTATTTAAGGGAATTTATATAATCTTTAAAAGTTTTTATAGAAATTTCCCCCCGAATCTTAGGCATCTCTATAACCTCAATGTTATGTGACAGCTCTCTATCCGAAATAAACTTGTTTAAATCTTTTTTATCAATTAAGATAACTTTTTTCTCTTCGCCAATCATGGCGTTTACATCTTTTATCTTCATCTCATCGCCAAAAGCTGCACATGTGAGCACTATAAAAAAATAAATCTTTCTCATCATCTCAATCCCTTATTATTTAACGGCCATCATCTGCGCTATCTCCGCTCTTGCCGTGCTCTCATCGAAAACTTCGCTTGCATACATGCTCTTTAGCATTTTAGTTTTCATCTCATCGGCCTTCTCATCGGCAAACATGCGCCAGCGAAGCATAATCTGCTCTTCCATATGGGACTGCTTTACAATGCTGTCATTCATTTTGGCAATAGAACCTGGCTTGCCACCTTCTCTGCTTTTTCTATCCGTTTCAAAGAAAACTTTATATTTTCCACCAAGCTTATCAGGGAGTTCATACATAACCTCTGCCTCTGTTATATTCTCTGCCCAAATACGGTACTGCTTGCGCAATCCCGTATCCTTATTTTCAATATACTGCTCAACAAATTCTCTTTTTTCCGCAAGTGTTTTTTTCTGCTGATTCATTGACGAGAATTGTGCATTCACAATATCTAAATGTTTATGCGGATCAAAAAGCTGTCTATAAATGGCAGCATCGGCATTCGCCTTCATATTTAAATCATCTTTGTACTCGTTTATATTGTCAAAAACAGGCTTGTCGGCAAGCTTTTGAAGTTCTGCTATAGTTATGTCAGGATTGTTTTTTGTAAGTCTTTTTATCTCATTCGCATAAACATGCTCATTGCCGCTCTCTTTAAGGGCATTGATTTTTGCTGCGAGAGGATCGTTAACTGCGTTTTTAGAAAAAACATGTTTACCTGAGTTCGCTATTAAGTTATCTACAGAGGCTGAAAATTTACTATTCTCTTCAGAGTTGAATTTCGCCCCTTTAGCCTCAGATTTGCTTTTTCCGCTGAGCCCCATCATTTTCGATGCTTCCTCCGCGGCAACTTTGTTTACTTTTCCGGTATATTCCCTGCACCAATCCTCTAGCGGAAGCGCAAATTTGTCTTTTTCCGATTTGGGAGTTTTTTTATAGTCGCCTACGGTATTTGGCAAGAGGGCACATGGATCAGCGCTTGTATTGCCAAGCAGAGAGCAAATGTCTCCATTTACGGGATTTTTTTTCTTGGGCGAATAAGTATAACAAAGTTCCATTGTTCCCGTTGCAAACGAAGTATTATTTTTCCAAAAAGCTGAAAAATCCGGATCGTTAAATATATAATCCGTAACCCCTGATGTCCCTTTTTCTAAGCCATACCCTTTATACTTATCAACCATTCCGCTTATATTATCCGGGGTGAGCTTCGATCCTACGCTTGACTTAACCTTATCCGTTATTCCATCGATAAATCCGCCATGCAGGGACGCCTGCAAAACAAAAACTGTGGCTAAACTTAATTTTAAAGCTGTTAACATTTTAGGCCTTTCACTCTAAGATATATAAACTGTTTTTTGGAATAAAAATATTTTCACCAAAAATCTTATAATAAATCATTCCGTCCGCATCTTTTACGATATATGAGTATTTATAATTTGTATAGTTGTTTTTAAGTACCTTAGCCACGCGAAAATCCTCTACACCGTATATGTCCGTACCTGATAAAAAATTGTCAAGAGAGTATGAAACGACATTGTCGTCGGTTATTGTAAACACCCCTGACACTTTTTCTTGTGCAGCGACCGCTTTCGCTCTGGATTGCTGCGGCTTTTCCTCATTCGCGGGCTTTGCCTCTTTTGTGGTCGTCACTCTTTGCATCTTCTCATGGTATGCCGTAAACTCTTTTTGTGAAGACGGCCCCGTTAAATGAGAAGGGAGATATTCGTTTTTCCCTTTAAGCTTATACCAACCCAAACTGTTTTTCGCTTCAATCTCAAAAACTTCACTTGCTGAGCCGGTGCGAATCTTTTCTTTAGAATCAAAAACAGTGCTTTTAAAAATAAAAACTTCCGAACCGGCTTTAGCTTTAACATATTTTTCAAACGGCTTGAAAACATGTTTCTCCTCATTCATTTTTGCCTCTTCAACCTTTTTCGCTCTTAAAGCTGCTTTAACTTCATCTATTGCAGGTACGGGAGAGTTTACAACCACCTTGTGTTTTGCGCCGTCTTCTAAAATAGCACCCGTTGCTGAGTCAACATAGATAATCGCAACCTTTTGGTTATCTTCAAGCTCTCTCTGTTTATCTTCAAGCTTTTGTTTCTCAACAATCTTAAATAGTTCTTCAAGCTCTTTAAGCTGAGAAGACAAAAGTGCTTTGTCATTTAAAAAAACTCTATTGTCTTTATTTTCATAAACTTGAAGTTTATACTTCTTGGAATTTTTAAAAATTCTCTCGTTCATAATTGCTGTTTCTTGCTGAGCCGTTGCTTTGTTATCATAGCTATTAAAAATAATCCAATTATCAAGTGTTCTCACGGGCTTGTGAACACTTGAGCTGTATCCGAACATCTGAACCATTAATCTATCCCAATCGGCGATATCATCGCCGTTTGCGTCAAAATAGATTATATATTTTTTAGTCTCTATCGCTCTGTTCTCAAGACCTTGCATAGAGACATCAACTTGCATCGCCTTATATGCCGTGATAAACCCGTCACGCCATGAATCCATCTTGTCGTCTCCGTAATCCATAGCCAATGCCACAGAAGCGCCAAAACAAAGTACAGCGGATAATAATATTTTTTTCATCTTAGCTCCTCAAGCTCTTTAGCTCTTCAATCGTAAGAAGAAGTTGGCTATTAATTTTTTTCAACTCTTTTTCTGGGAGAGATTGGATGTGCTCTTTTTTGTTTGAAAAAATTATAAAATTGACACAAAAAGCAATGGCGTCACTATGTTGATACAATTTGTATTTTGTGTGGCTTTTAAATAATACCAGTTCTTCCTTGAGCTCATCAAGCTTTTTTTCTATAGTTTCCAACATTGTTTTTCCCCTTTATTTACAAATTGAATATTTTTTACAAAAACCCGAAGCTTCTGCTTCATCTTTAAACTCAATTATCATGAAGTTTTCATTATTAATTGTCGCAGCACTGTAACTAAATTTTGAATCTCTTAAAATTTGCCTGTTTGTAAGGGTATCTTCAACCCTTACTTTTTTAGGCTCCGAAACGGCCGCTATCGGTTCAACAAAATAATTTTTTTTATCCGTTCCGGCAATCGCAACATTGCTTATAGGCAGACCGCTTATACTTCCACTAGACAACTTCTCACTTGTCTTGCTCTTTGGCAGGCCTGGGATTCCGCTTTTTACGGAACTTAAGACATTTTCAACTGTAAAGTTCTCACAAACATGAGCCTCGCCCAAAACAATAGCTACACTCGAGCCGGTGCTTTTATCAAGAAACAATGGCGGCATGCAGAGCCCGCCGCTATCTTTTAGCTCAGCCGAAGCTCTTATCGCTTCAAGATAAGGGAGGATTTTTTCAAACTCCTCTTTTGCGGCACTATAACCATCCCCCTTTCCGCGCTCATAGGCTTTTGCAATCTGTTCATTTACCTCTTTTTTAGAAGCAAACAGCTTCTCCTCCGCCGAGAGCTCAAAATCGCCCCCGTCAGGAGAAATGCGACTCTTCCCGCTGCACCCGCCGAGTGCTAAAGCAAGAAGCCCTGACATAGAAAGCATAATAATTTTTTTAATATCACTCATCTTACTTTTCCACCTTTATAACAATTTCAGCGTCAATGACACTATCTTTTGGGACATAGTAAATATATCCCAAATCAAGATAGAGCTGATCGACGCCAGCTTTTATGCCGCTACCTAAAACATCTACTAAAAGTGAAATCCCATAATCAGAAGCTTCGGGTTTGGGGTTTATCGTTTGTTGTGTTGTTGTAGTTGTCAATCCATTGTTATTTTGAACAACTTCCGTATCAGCTTTATTTTTCTGTTCTATATAATCTTTTGTGAGCTCAGGACCGCTGGTTGCAAAAGTTCCCGCCATAGCTTTATTGACTTGCTCAATCGCCCTTTTATCCACAAAAGTGGCTAAATTGGCGCTCCCGCTTGCGGCGTTAAAAAGCTTGCTTTTAGTCTGCTCAACAGTAAACACATTTCCACTGTCATCTTCAAGCATATAGGGAATAGAGACTAATTCGCGCTCAGCAACCGCCAAGTTAGCACTAAGCTTGTAGGAAACAGATTTATCATTTGGCTTATGGCAAATCATTTTCATGTTTGTATTATTGTTGATTTTATAATCTTTAAATGTTTTACACTGTAACAATAACAACTGCTCAGCACTAGGCACTGGAACCGCAGCTGACGCAGCGGCCTTTTCCGCGAGCGTTGCATAATACTGGCTCATCTCTTTTTCAAACTTCGCGGGCAAAGTAATCAAATCCCCGCCTTTTTGAGTTTGGGACGCTGGCTTTTTTGCCTTTTGGATTTGCTTTAAAATCACCGCATTGGTTAAATCAATGCTCTCTTCAACGGGAGCAGCCTCTTTTACTTGAGGCACAGGGGGGAGCCTGTCTATCTTCTCTTTCGTCTCATTCCCGCTTACTACGGGCTGTTCACCTAAGCCTACAAAAACACTGTAATCTCTGCCAGGTATGGCACCTTTATCGGCAAAAAGAGGCAAGCCGGCTAGTAAAATCACAAAAAGAAAGAAAAGAGGTTTAAAGTTTTTCATTATTTCATCTCAACCCACATAGGTTCATTGTCACTCTTAATAAAGAGTATTTTACCTGCGCTTGTAGCTTTAATAAATTTATAGCCGTTAATAACATCGCCTGAAATAAAATCTTTTTGATTTATGCGTATTTTGTTAAAATCTTCCCTGTATATATCAAAAGCCTGTTTTTTAAATTCCTCTTCACCCATAGCTGTAGTGAAGTCAAAAACATTTTCATACCCAGCGGGCGGTGCATCGGGCACAACAACAGCGGCACCCGCCTCGTGTGCAACAACCGCTGCTGTCGCATCATCGGCGGTTTTAGGGGCAGTGGCTGGTGCGACAGCATATGCAGTTGGAGCAGGAGACTCTTCGCCCATAAACATATCGCCTATTAAAAACACAGCCAAGAGTGTAAATAAAACCCCGCCTATAATCACACCGACCTTTTTCGCTTTATTGGAGCTCTCTTTTTTATCCACTTCCACTTTATCCGTCTCGCCCTCTTCCTCATCATCGCTCTCTTGCGGTTGCTGAGAAGAGTTCGCGGCGTTAGCCGCGTGAATCTCTTCAATAGTTCTGCTTAAAGATTCAACTTTTTCAGACAATAAACTATTTTCATCTTTTAAACGGCCATTATCCTCTTTGAGTTCTGAAATTTCGTCCTCAAGCCCTTTGGCTTTTTCAATTTCAAACTCAAGGCTCTCTTGCAGGGAAGAGTCAACGGTGCCCTCTTCTCCCTTTAACTCTTCCATTATTTTGGCAATAATAACATCTTCATCATCTTCATCGTCAATAAAATCCAGAGCTTTGAATTCAGCCATAAAAGCCTCTCTCTTTTGCTCTAAAACTTTATTGCTTTCCACGAGAGAATCTATTGTTTTTTTAGACGCAGAAATTTTTTCCTCTAAAGCTTTTTTATATCCTTCAACTTCCGCGCGAGCAATTTTTAGCTCTTCTTGAAGCAAGGCTTCGCTCTCAGCAAAACGCATTTGTGCTATAGCATCTACAGCCGGCTTTTGCGGCTGCTCTTTTTGCACCGTTGCGGCCAGCGTTTTAGCGACGGAATCCCTTACGCTCTCTTCATATTCACCAATAAGTGTTCTTAAATTCTTTTTAAAGCTATCAAACTTATCGTTAATGCTTGAAAACTGCAAAGAATCACTTATTAAATCTTCAATGTCTCTAAGTTTATATAATTTCCTGAGGAAATCTTTTTTACTTTTTAAATTTGTGTTGAATATTAGTCTTTTGACAGTCTCTTTAATTTCGCTCGGCGAACTTCCCTCAATCCCCTTAATAAGAGGTGAGGTAAACAGGTCTTCTATCCCGACATCTCTAAAATCTCTCTCTTCTATATATTCACACAATGCCGCTTTTAAATTGGCAGAGTTATAAACTTCTTTGATTTTTTGAGCAACATAAACCGGATCCTCATTATCCATGTCGAGATGAACTGTTCCCTCTTTATTCGTTTCTGCTTTTTCAGCCTTATCAAGAAACTCGCCAAGCGATTTTGCCGCCGGCAAATCAAAAAAACTAGGAAGCTCTATTGTGCCGCTTCGCACAGGACTAACTCCCTCTTTGCGCGAAGGCACGGAGGGAACAGGTAAATCGCCGGCAGATGCAGTGGTTTTGGCATAACCCTCAACTTCTTCCTCATCCTCATCGCGGTAAGCATCTTCCGGCAGATCCGCACTGTTTAAATCATCAAAACCCAAGTCGCCCATATTCATACTATTTAATTCACCCATTCCCATTCCGCTCATCTATTTATCTCTCCCGTTGTTAAAAAATTTATACCCATACTCATATATGTCTTTTTCGGCTTTTTTATCATCATAAAATTTAAGTCTCTTGTTAAAAGAGTCAAATATCTCATTTGTAGCCATCGGCTCAGCTTGTTTTTCAACCGGCTGTTGAATCGGCGGAACAATTTGCTGTTTAGAACAGCCAATAAATACGACCGCGACCAAAAAAATCAATATATTTTTCATCTCTACCCTACCTTTAAAACTTAATTATAATAAATTTATAATAAAACTAAACTTAATATATAGGTTACTCTATATAAAAGTTATAAGTTCGGTTATTATATACAAGTCCGCTATTAATATATTGTGGCTCCTTATACTGGTTTACTATTTTTTTATCCTCTACAATATTAACAAGATGAATATTATAGGTTACTCCCATATACTTAATTTGAGTATATTCATGCTCATACTCCTGCGGCTTTAGAGCCGAGAGAATTTCATTATTGCTCATTTTTTTAGGCTGAAAATATTGTACTTGCGTATATAGCCTGTCGTCTTCAACTTCAGGCTGCTCAAGCGGAATATATTTGTCAAGCTTAACGGAAAAATATTTCGCCTCTTTTGTATTGAAGTCCGTAATATAGACGATATCAAGAAGCCCGCTCACAAACTCCTCCTCGCACTTTATGGTGACGACATTTTGTGAGACGGAAGGCTCCGAACTACTGTTGCTTAAAATCGCACTTGTTACAGTAGAGCCGGCTGGCAGAAATATTTTTAGCGGATACGCATAATGGATTTTTAATTCATCGAATGGCTTAATTGGAGAAACCATAGGTTTCATGGCGAAATTTACATTATTAAGTCGATTAAGTGTCCGCATACTGTTATCATACATGCCATGAACATTATATGTATTCAAAAAGTTTTTTGATATCTCTAGCATATCGTGATTTTCAATCAAAACACTATCTTTTTCGCCATCGGCTGCAAAAACCAGTTGACATAAAAGTAAAATCGCACCCATTAGCTTCATATTCATTTCCTACTTTAATTTAAAAATAGCTTCTTTCTCTAAATCCAGCTTCCCGTTTATATAAACAATAGGGGTGCCATTAACATTCAGGGAGCCGGCTTTGGCAATATCATG
>JAUPLZ010000121.1 GCA_030836705.1 Campylobacterota bacterium | reverse complement strand
AATCAACAAAATTTTTATTTGGAATTCACTGTCATCAGCCTGTTGATAATTTTTATAGTGTTGTTGATGAGGCTATCGTTAAGTCTTATAGACCGTTTTTTTATGCTATGAGCAATTACAAAGGGGTTAAATTCGCTGTTCATTTTAGCGGATGGCTTTTAGAATACATCAAAAAAAATGACAAAGAGCTTTTTTCGCTTATGCAAAAAATGGCTAAAAATAATCAAATAGAGTTTTTTTCAGGCGGATATTATGAGCCGATTTTGGCATCTATTCCCTCAAGAGATAGAGTTGATCAGATAAAAAAACTAAACGATTTTATAGAGTCTAATTTCAATCAAACTCCACTTGGACTTTGGCTGACCGAGAGAGTTTGGGATAGTTCTATCATAAGCGACATAATAAGCTGCGGCATAAAATTCGTAGTTGTCGATGATTATCATTTTATAAGCGCAGGGTTTGATAAAGACAAACTGGCTGGATACTATCTAACCGAAGAAAACGGAGAAAGTTTGGGAGTTTTTCCTATAAATAAAACCCTTAGATATATAGTTCCGTTTAAAGAGAGCAAAGGAGTGGTTTCGCATATAGAGTCTATAGCAAGCGACAACGGCGATGCGGCTATTTTGTTTGACGACGGCGAAAAATTTGGAATCTGGCCAAAAACTTATGAGTGGGTTTATGAAAAAGGGTGGCTTGATGAGTTTGCAAGTAGTTTGGAAAAAAGCCAAAAAATAGAGTCTGTGCATTATAAAGATTATTTTTTACAGCAAAAGCCGTTAGGAATTGCTTATTTGCCGACTTGTTCGTATTACGAGATGGGCGAATGGAGTTTGCAAGGGCATGACGGGATTATTATCGAGGAGATAAAAAATCACCTAAAAGAGATGGATGAGACAACTGTTAATAAGTTTGTAAAAGGTTCTATTTGGAAGAATTTTTTTGTCAAATACCCAGAGAGCAATAGAATCCATAAAAGATTTATTGAGCTCTCAAAAGAGAGAAAAAAGATAAACAAAAAAGCTTATGACGAAAATCTTTTTAAAGCGCAAACAAACGATGTGCTTTGGCATGGGATATTCGGAGGGCTTTATCTGCCGAACTTAAGAGACAATGCGTATAGATTTATCATAGAGTGCGAAAACATAAGATATAAAGAAAATAGCGCTCTTGTTGTAGGTGATTATAATTTTGACGGATACGAAGAGCTTAAAGCTGTCAGAAAAAAATACATAGCTATTTTTGAGAGCAAAAACGGCGCTCAAATGAGCGAATTTGATTTAAGAGAGAGTAAGTTTAATCTTCAAAATACACTTACAAGATATAAAGAGTCTTATCATGAGAAGATTATAAATCCAAAAGAGGCGAAGGCAGAACATAGCGACGGGATTGATACTATTCACAATATAAGCGTTGAGAATCTAGAGGAGTACATAGAGCATATAATAAACGATTGGTATACAAAAAACTCTTTTATTGACCACATAGTTGATGATAGTTTTGATATCAAATCTTTTCAAAAATGCAACTTTAGGGAATTTGGAGATTTTGTAAATCAACCGTTTGAAATGAATCAGATATCCTCAAAAGAAGTTGTTTTTAAAAGAGACGGAGGAATATACGAAGGAGCTCAAAAAACGGCAGTTTTGATAAAAAAAAGCTTTGTTTTTGAAGATGATAGTATTGAGTTTGGCATAGAGATTTTAAAAGAAAAAAAGGTTGATTTTTCTCATTTAATGGAGATGAATTTTCATTTTGCTGATTTAAAATCAGTGTTTTTTAATGGCAAGATAATTGAAGATACTATTGAATTTAAAGAGGCAAAAATACTAGAAATAAAAGATTCATATACAAAGACTATAATTTTAATAGTTTTTGATAATCCTTGTGATGTTTTTTGCTATAAGCTCAATACGGTAAGCCAGAGCGAAAGCGGTTTTGATTTGACAAATCAGGGGATTACGATAGGTTTTAAAAACAGCATAAAAGATAAAAATCTAATAACCGGAAGATTAAAAATAGGAGAATAAGTGTCGCATTTTAGGTACTGCAAAATTACGGACAACTGGGTGATAATAGCCAAAAATAGACAGTATCGTCCAAGCTACCTTAATAAACAAGATGTTCTTGAGAGTGTAGATATAAAAGAGTGTCCTTTTGAGCATGACAAAGAAGAGTTAACTCCGCAGGAGATATTTTCTATAAAAAACTATGACGAAAAGACCAATAAGCACATCTGGAAGACAAGAGTGGTTCCAAATCTTTATAACGCGCTTGATATAAAACTTACAAAAGAGTCTAGTGCGGAGGGCATTTTTGAGAAATTTTCAGGGCTAGGTGCGCATGAGATTATTATTGATACCCCAAATCACAATCATACTATGGATTTGTATACCCTAGATGAGTATCAGGCGTATATTCACACGATTATTCATAGAGTTGCAGATCTTCAAAAGGATTTAAGACTAGAGTATATTCAGGTGTTTAAAAACCACGGAACGGATGCAGGTGCAACGCAAAGGCATCCGCATACTCAGCTAATCGCCACTCCTTTTATTCCAAAAGAGATAGCAAGAATTATTGAAAACAAAAGAGAGTATTTTATAAAACACAATCGCTCTTTGGTCGGTGATTTGGCAAATGAAGAGCTAAGGGAGAGAAAGAGGGTAGTTTTTGAAAATGATACTTTTGTTGCATTTGCACCGTTTGCTTCGGCTTTTGCTTTTGAGATTATGATTGTTCCAAAGCAGCATATTTCAAGCATAATCCACTTAAGTAATCCTCAAATTGTGGATTTATCAGAAGTGCTTCAAGTGGTTTTTAAAAAATATGCGCAAATGCTTGGTTTGTTTTTTCCGTTTAATCTGCTTATTTTTAATGCACCGCCAAAAAGAGAACAAAATAGGGCTGACTACTATCACAAAATGGATGAGCTGTTTCGTTTTTATATAAGAATTACGCCAAGGGTTTACAAAATGGCAGGTTTTGAGCTCTCAAGCGGAATGAATATAAATCCAATTGCACCTGAGCTTGTTGCCGAAAAAATGAACAAGGTAAACCTATGAATATTTTATTTGCCTCAAGCGAAATATATCCATATGCAAAAAGCGGAGGTTTGGCGGATGTTTCTTCAAGCTTGCCAAAAGCAATAGCCGAATATGAAAAAATTATTTCGGTTATGCCGCTTTATTCCTCTGTTGATTTGCAAAAATACGATATAAAAAAAACTAATATTTCATTTAGCGTGGAGTTAAAGGCAGGTTTTTTTGCTTTTGAAGTTTATTCTTGTGACGGTGTTTATTTTTTAAAAAATGATTATCTTTTTGCAAGAGGCGCTATGTATGGAGATTATCATGATAATAACATTCGCTTTGGTGTTTTTTGTCATGCAGTGCTTGAGTTTGTTAAGCTTTTAAAAATAGAGTTTAAAATCATTCATATCAATGATTGGCAAACGGCTCTTATTGCCTTGCTTGCAAAAACTAGATACGGGCTGGATGCAAAAATAGTTTTTACTATACACAATCTAGCCTATCAAGGTGTTTTTTATAAAGATACAGTTGATCTTCTTGAGATGGGATGGGACTCTTTTACGCTTGAGAAGTTTGAATCATACGATATGGTCAATCTTCTAAAAGGAGCGGTGGCGTATAGCGACAAGATTACAACCGTCAGTAAAACATACGCAAAAGAAATCTTAACTCGCGAATACGGCTGCATGCTTGAAAATTTTCTTACAACCAACTCTTATAAGCTTGAAGGTATTTTAAACGGCGTGGATTACAAAGAGTTTGATCCGCTACATGATGCCAATATCTACTCTCGTTATGACTCTGTGATTTCTAAAAAAAAGGCAAAAAACAAAGAGCTGCTTTTAGAAGAGCTTGGGCTAAATGATGTCAATAGACCATTGATGGTGTTTATCGGTCGCTTTACCTCTCAAAAAGGGGTTGAGCTCTTGCTTGAAATGGTGCATTTTTTAAAAGATTCCGAGATAAATATAGCTATTATCGGCGACGGTGAGAGATTTTTTGTGGATAGGTTTTTGGAGCTTTCAAGCGTTTATAAAAACCTATCCATAACTATTGGATACAATGAAGCCCTTGCAAGAAGATTTTACGCTTCGGCTGATTTTTTATTAATGCCGTCGCTTTATGAGCCGTGCGGATTAAATCAAATGATAGCTTATAGATACGGAGCTGTTCCAATAGTAAGAAAAACGGGCGGTTTGGCTGATAGTGTTGTAGATTTTGCCACTCATAACGCCTATAAGAATGATATCGGTGTCGGTGTTGTTTTTGAAAGAGCGGATAGTTTTTCTATCTTGCATGCGGTTTTAAGAGCGCTTAGTCTTTTTTGTAATAAAGATATGTATATAAAAACCATAAAATACAACAAAACGATAGACAATTCATGGTCACACAGAGCAAAAGAGTATATAAACATATATAAATCTCTAACAAAGGAGGGGTGATGAAAGAAAAAGACAAAGAGCTTCTTGCTGATTTAAGCCTTAAAGGAGATGGTTTTTCTTCTTTGGTGCACGCTCAGGAGCTTATTGCACAAGAGGCAAGCAGGTTCCATCTGGAAGATGAATTTGTAATCCCTTTTAGGTATGGTGTTGATGTTATAAAAATTTTACCGGTAAATCTTGATACTGTTTTTGCCTATTGGGAAATTACAAATAATCTTTTAAAAGACAATAAAGTGTCTATTGAAAATATCATTGCAAAGATTTTTATTCTTGAAAAAAATAGCGAAAATGAGATTTGTGAGTTTTTTATAAAAGATGAGGTTGGCTCACTTTATCTAAAAGTTAGCGCTCCTATGCAAAAAGTCATAGCAAAAGTCGGTTTTTATGATAAAAACGGTGTTTTTATAGTGCTTCTTGCTTCAAGTACGATTGTTTTGCCTAATAATAAAATCGAGCAAACCGACGATGAGATATGGATGAGCAAAGATGAGATCGGAAGAGCACAC
>JAUPLZ010000120.1 GCA_030836705.1 Campylobacterota bacterium | reverse complement strand
TATTTTACTTTTGGGCTTTTCCAAAGTAATCTTTCCCATTTTCAAACTCATAACGAGTTCAGGCAAATCACTTTCGACTTTTCTCCTATTTTTTGGAGTATCCAAAAGCCCAGTAGCTTTTCTAATCCTCTTTCCATCTATCCGAATATTCAGATAGAGTTTGCCGTTGTCGCTGTAAATGCTCGCCATGATTTTCACTTTCGTATAATCCTAGCACCCATTCATCCAATTTGTCGGGAAAATAAAATATACTACCATCCCGCTTAAAATAGTGGATGCCCTCCACGAATATTCCCGCCGCTTGTTTCTGTTTTATCCATGACAGGCTTTTTCCTAAAAAATTTGCCGCCATCTTCTGATTCAACCACATAGTTCCAGCTCCTCCGGCACATCCGCAAGCGCATATAGCTCATAAATATCAGGTTTCGCATAGTCTGTGCTATGCGACGCTGTAAGAGTTGATAACAACTCTATATTCGTGTCACGAATATACAGGTATTCACCATCTTCTAAAATCTCCATTATCTTTTGTGTCTCAACATCTCTGTATATAGCCAAAGACCCACTCTTTTTTACATATGTAAGCTCTAAAAGCGAGTAGTGATTGTGTATAAGTTTATAGACTTCAAGAGGTGCAAGAGTACGGCTTGAATAAAACCTAGTGATTTTGTGTTTTGAATACCATGCGTTAAGATATTTTTCTTTTTGAGAAAGCTTCTCTTTTTTTGAAAGCGGAAGCACTTTGTTTATATACTTCATAATATAGGCAGTTGAGTTTTTTATATCTGTTTCTATAGTCTGAATATCGTTGGCTTTTCTTTCATTTTTTCTTGATCTGAAAATACGCTCAAATGCCATGACAATTTTATCCACGCTGTCGGACGGAACGAACATAAGCACATGAAGGTGCGGTGTTCCGTCCTCGTGCGGTTCTGTCACTCTGAAATATACTCTATTATCATTAGATAGCTCTTTTATGCTTCTATCATGTCTTAGTTTTGCAAATCGTTTTGTAAGTTCCTGATTTGCCTCTTTTGCTTCCATGCCGTTGTATTTTGGATTGTCTACCAATTTGCCGTTTTTTTGTTTTTTCGGATGGTATTCGCTCGGCAGGGTAATAGTCATAAAGATAGGCTTTAAAGCTTTATTTTGTGCAAATTCCACAAGAGCGCTCACTCTTTGCTGAATGGAGCCATAATATCGCTCTGGCGAGTGGTACGGAGATACTACGCCGTTTTTTAATGGAATAATCGAGTTTGTTATTTTATTTCTTATGTAGACATTCTCAAGAAACTGTTTTTGTTTTGCCAGTTTCTTTTCTACATCTTTAAAATCAACACTGGTTAGTCCATAGTGAATGGATTTTAATCTATTATTTTCTATCATTTCAACTCCAATTTTGATTTATTGGACTATTTCTAAGTTGATGAGATTGGTGTCCACAACTTATTAATAGATAGTCAAGAAGACTGGCGCATGAACAAAACACAAACTCCGTTTGATGTTTTTTTAATGCTTCCAGTCTCACTCCTTTCCATAAAAGGCTATCTGCCCTTTTGCCATAATCCCGCATTTGATTCTTACGACTTTTCCAATTTGGGTTTTTAACTCCATAGCCACCTTATCAGGTACACTTATATCGTTTGTCTCGAACTTTACCTCGCCGTTTTTTAACTCGATTTTATCTTCGAGCTGTATTTTATATTTTGATGGGGTTGTTTCGCCGGTCTCTTTATTGACATACTCGTTTGTACGGTATAGGTTTTTTAGTGTTCCTTCGATGTAGTGGGTCATTTTGTCATCCTTTTTTGCAAATTTGCTAATCTAATTCTAATTTGGTCGAGTTTATTCTCTAAATCTATTTCATTGCCGTATTCATCTTTCACATACTTGCCGCCCTTGCTTAATATCATCTCATAATCGTTCACCTCTTCTTGAAGCTGTTCAATTTTTCTATCAATTTCTAAAACATCATTTTTGTCGGCGCCCCCTTTATTTTCAGTAACCGCTAGTTGTGCCAATGCACAAAACATTGAATTCATAGAAACACCTTCGTTTTTGCAAAGGACTTCAAACTCATCTTTTAGGCTTTTTGGTATTTTTAGCGAAACCGGAACTTTTTCTTCATCGGCACCTTTTGCTATGTTAATTGCATTTTTTAACATAAATTCTCCTTTTAAAGTTTTATAGTGAATGCATTATATGCATTTATTTTCTAAATGTCAATAGTAGATTTATTATATTAATTAGTTGTGTAATTTATATCAGCAAGTCGTTATTTTGATATTTAGAAAATTATGCAACTTTTATTATTTGCGTCAAGAGATAAAATAGTAATTTATGAATATTTATAAATAACCTGATATTAAAATATATATAAAAAAATTTTTTCCTAAGAAGTACAAAAGAATACCTGTTTAGAGAATATTTAGCAAATGATGCTTTTGATTACTGTGGTTTTGCGATTTCGGAGAATGCTTCTGATAACCTTTTGCGGATAAATAGTTTAAAGGATTTTGCAGGAAGAATACTTGATGTAGTTATTTTACAAACATCGGCATGTGATTTGCGATTTTCAAGGCTGGTATCATAAACTGCAAAAACTCTAATTTCGCCTTCTAATATACTTCTGATTGTTGATACCTTGGCTTTATATAGTGCAAAATACTCTCTATAGGTTCTAGTTTGATTTGCTTCAGCAGCCATAGTCCTTCCGTTGTAATGCAAGGTTTTGTCTGTAGTATAAGCCATTCTATCTACAGAGAGACCTTTGTTTTCGACATCAGAAAAAGCAGAAGGAAGTAGTTCTCCATTTACTATATCAAAATGCAGGGGTGAAAAAATTTGCCGAGCTATAATCTCTTTATCCTCAACTATACTTGGAGAGTAGTTACTTACCTCTCCTTGCTCCCATTCTAGGGCTATCTTATTATGATTTGATAGCCATTCACATTTTGTATCTTTGTTGGCAGGATCTGCAAAAAACCCTTTAGCGCTTTGCTCCATTAAGTGTCTTGTATTGATTTATGAGATAGATGATATGGCATCCAAAAGTTTTTCGCATGCTATTAAATTATTATGGCTATTTTCGCTTCCATGTGGATGTTTTTTATCATCGATCAAGTAAGAAAAAACATTATTCTCATCGATATTTGCTTCAATGTATAAGTCATCAACTTGCCAATAAAGACTAATATCACCTTCTCCGCTTATCATAGTTTTTGGTGCCTTTAAGCTGAAACTGCGAATTTGTTCTAGTAGTGTCATTGCACTTTTAACGGTTGCATACGAAGGAGTGATACCTCCATAGCCATCCCAGTCATATTGCAATGCCAGAAAACTTCGTAGTTGTGCCGCAACCTTATCGAAGGGGTTACTTATAGGCTCTTTGATGATACTGC
>JAUPLZ010000119.1 GCA_030836705.1 Campylobacterota bacterium | reverse complement strand
CCTCTTTGATGATTTTTAATTTTTCATTATCGATAGCTTTTGGGCGACCACCAGATTTGCCTCTTAGTCTTGCAGATTCAAGTCCTGCTTTTACTCTTTGCTGAATCAAGCTTCGTTCAAACTGAGCCAAAGCACCAAATATATGAAAAAATAGCTCTCCGCTAGCAGTTGTGGTATCCATTCCCTCAGTAAGAGATACAAAAGCGATGTTTTTTTCTTTCAATGATGTAATAATAGAAATCAAATGAGCCAAACTCCTTCCAAGTCTATCAAGTTTCCAAACTACTAAAGTATCACCACTTTTTAAAAATTCTAATGCACGATTTAGCCCATCACGATTTTTAGAAGCACCAGATACAACATCTGCAAAAATATTTCTCTCATCGACTCCATACTTCAAAAGAGCATCTTTTTGCAAAGATGTGGTTTGCTCCTCTGTTGAAACTCTCATATAGCCAATTAACATACGAATAACCTCCATAAAAATGTTTTCGTATATATTCATAATCCGACATAGTTTTTCGTTTATTTTTTTGCATATTTTGCGATATGATTGAACCAAATGCGTATATGTATCGGAAAACATTTGTTTTTCGTACAAAGTTATAAATATTTACAAGACGATTAAATTGTTATTTAAATACATCATATTTTTAAAAGTTTGTATTAAAATCAAAAATTATGAATAAAGTTATAGATTTTTAAAACAGGAGTAATGAATGGCAGCAAAAAGTAGGATGGAAAAATATAGAAGAGAAATCAGAGAGTTGATTAATTGTGGAGCTTCAATAACATCAACATGGAAAATTATTAACTCGAAAATAAATTCCGATACAAAAATTAGCTATACGGCTTTTTATCATTTTGTAAAGAAAAATATTAACTAAGAGTTATTTTTCAAATGGAGGAAATAGAGTTTTAATATCAATTTTACGATGTGCTAACACTATCATTGGAGTCATTTTTGATTCCAGTTTTTTAATGGTTTCCTCAGGATGCGTAATTAATAGTTTACACTCCTTTTCGGTAAAATTCAATTCAATATTTGCTTCAAATTCTTGTTTGATTTTATTCGTGAATGCTGGATTGTTTTTAATCGTAAAAACTTTATACCTACTTACAAGATCAACGATATACTTTTTATAAGATTCAATATCTTTTAATTCATTCTTATTTTCAGCAATATATCTGAAAATATAGTATAAAAATAAAAATGGTCTTACTGGAATATGTCCTTCAAGTTTCAAAGCTTTGAGTAATTTTTCAACTGTTGAGCTTTCCTCTTTATTGTGAATAAATTTATCAAGTACTTTGTTAATCAGAATACTGTTTAATTCAAGATTTAATTCATCTTGTGATAAAAGTAAATTTAAATCTTTTAATACTTCATGGTTTTCTTGAGTTAAATTGTTATCTTCAAAAGTTAAAAATTTTGGTTCTAACCCTAAAAAAAGATAATTTGGATTTGCCGCAAACACATCAATATATTTTTGAATTACCGCACTTGTTGGATTCATTTTGTCTGTTTCATATCGAGCTATTGTAACTTGAGTTAATTCCAGTTTCTCAGCAAATTCTTTTTGTGATAAGCCAGTTTGCTCTCTAAATTCTTTTAAATACATATTCTTTCCTAAATAAACAATATTCAATCAATCTCTAATAATATCTTAAAGTATATAAGTGATAGCTTAAGGTATATTTAAATTTATAGATGATAAAGTTTCAAATACTAATAATATCGTAAACGATATAGAAAGGAACAGAAATGAATTCAAAACGAATAGCCGTCGAATATCTTGCACCAAAGATTAGCAATCCTGCAATGATATTCAAAGATATAAATATTTTTAAATCGATTCTGCCTTGGGCAAAAGATAGTGCCAAAGAGTTTTTTGAGACACAAACATCAAAAATGTTTCTAACTTCATATGTTGATGATGTAGCACCTATTGTGGATGAATATCTTACAAATAGAGCTACTAAAATGTATGAAAAAGCGATTAAATCTCAAAATAGACTTTTTAGCAATCTTTGCTCAAGTCAAAAAACAGTAGCTTGGATTATTGATAGATGGATAAACACTTTTATCAATCTCACTTCAAATCCTGCTTATAAAGAGTACATAGATATCTCAAAAATCAAAATCGCTTTTAACGATGAGATAAGTACCACATATAGCAATATAGAAGATATTTTGGAGTTTGAAAAACTACAAACACTTCCAAAAGAGCAAATCATAAAAGCTTTGAAATTTATCTGGGAAGATGGATACTTTGATAGTTCACTTGATAAAGAGGATATCGAGGAGCTTTGTAAAAAGTTTGATTTGAGTATTAAAGATGTTTTTGGAACTGATGATTTAGTGAAACTAAATCTGAAAAAAGAACAAACTGGGAGCGGCCACTCTCAGCTTGTTTTTGTATTTTGATAACCGTAGCAGGAGACCAAAATGGATGACATACTAACAAAAATAGAAGAAAAAATCAAAAAACAACAAAGGGTTCCAGAGCTTATAGAAAAAATTGATTCAATTCTTTTAAACAAATACCACTATTTGAGTGACAGTGATAAAGAAGCTTTGGAAAATGAAAGGCTAAGACTAGAAAATAGTCTTATGCAAATGAATTTAACAATAGAAGAGAAGCATAAAATCTTTTTTTATACCTACAATGACATTCAATCCGCACCAAGAATAAAATGGCT
>JAUPLZ010000118.1 GCA_030836705.1 Campylobacterota bacterium | reverse complement strand
GCCTATAACCTCTAGGTATTTTCCAATTAGCACAAAAGTGATAATCATTGCCACGCTGTCAAAATAACTCTCCCCGACTCTGGTAATTAGAACATTTAGTGAGTATATATAAGTTAGCGTCGCACCGGCGCTTACTAAAAAATCCATATTAATAATGCGGTTTTTCAAACCATAATAAGCGCCTCTAAAAAAGACCCATCCGCTAAAAAAAAGCACAGGAGTGCTCAAAACAAACTCCGCTACATGCACAAGATGTTTTATGTCGCTATCCATTCCCGTAAAAAATCCGCTGTATTTAGCTATGCTGAGCGTCATGATATTCATTGATGCAAATACGGCTACGGTCATTCTTGTAAAATATTCTCTTTTATTTTTTTTTGCAGCTTCGTCGTTCATGGCTGGGCTATAAGGATAAGCGTCATATCCGATGCTTCTGATTTGCTCTATTATGTGGGAAAGTTTTGTTTTTTCATCGTCCCATATGATTTTGGCTTTGTGGTTTGTGAAGTTTATATTAGCCTCTATGATGCCTTTATTTTTATACAATACTTTTTCGTTTAGCCAAATGCAAGCGGCACAGTGAATGCCCTCGATGATAAGATCTATTTTTTTAAAGCCGTCTTTTGTTGTTGTTATAAAATTTTCTTCAAAACTCTTAAGGTCGAATTTCGCTGTGTCATTATCAGAAGATATAGGCGGTGCAATCGTTTTGTTGCCCAGTTTGTCATAGAAGCTCTCAAGCCCTTCGTCTTTTAATAGATGATAGACCCCTTGACATCCTTTGCAGCAGAAAAAAAGATTATCATCTTCACAAATCATTACCGATTTGTCATACTCAAGATGGCAGTGAGTGCATTTTACTTTTGACAAAAAAAGCCTTTTTTGAAAATATGTCACAAAATAGTGACAAAAATTGTTAATCACGATATCATATTGCCGGTAAAATCCAAATTAAAAGAGAACAATATGCCTTATAGAATAAAAAGATATTACGCTTATTTGGTTATAACCATCGCTTCTCTCTCTATGCCTTTTGTCAGAATTGACGGAAATCATCTGTTTTTATTGTCTTTTGACAAAAAGCAGTTTCATTTGATGGGAATTGTGTTTGATATGCAAGAGTTGTATCTTTTGCCTTTTATATTAATTTTGCTTTTTGTCGGGATATTTGCGCTTACTACCATAGGCGGAAGAGTTTGGTGCGCTTGGTCATGCCCTCAGACGATATTTAGGGTGATATATAGAGATCTTATTGAGACTTTTTTGCTTAGTTTAAGAAAACTAAAAAACAAACAAAAAGAGCCCGATTGGAGCAAGGATAACAATGGTGCAAAAAGAGCAGCAGGGATATTCTTGTGGTCGATTTTGGCTCTTGCGGCATCATCAAACTTTATGTGGTATTTTGTTCCGCCGGAGGATTTTTTCGAGTACTTAAAAAATCCAAATGAGCATCTGTTTTTGTTTGGCACTGTTTTGGCGTTAAGCGGTTTTTTGATTTATGATATTGTTTTTTTAAAAGAGGATTTTTGTATATATGTCTGTCCTTATTCAAGAATCCAGTCTGTTTTGTATGATGATGACACCGTGCAGGCAATTTATGATAAAAAAAGAGGCGGGGAGATTTATAAAGAAAAAGAAAAAATTGCTTTTAAAAAGAGTGATTTGGCAAAAGAAAACGAGTGTCTTTTGTGTAATAGCTGTGTTAGTGTTTGCCCAACCGGCATAGATATAAGAAAAGGCATGCAGATCGAGTGTATCAACTGTCTTGAGTGCGTAGATGCCTGCACAAAAGTAATGGGTGCTTTAAACAAACCGTCTCTTGTTGAGTGGAAAAGTACAAATGAGGTTTTTAATAATACAAAAACGAAACTATTTAGAAAAAAAACTCGCAATTATGCTGTGGTTATTTTGATAATAATGGCTATTTTTTTTGTCATGAGCAGCAAAAAAGAAAAACTGCTTTTAAATATCAACAAAACTACCGAACTTTACAAGGTTGCGGAAAATAATAAAGTTATCAACAGTTATCTTTTTTTGTTTAAAAATACACAATCCAAAGAGCATACATATAGACTCGAAATCATAGGAGAATATGCCGATAAAATAAAAATAGAGAGATTTAAGGAGCTAAAGCTTTCAAAAGGCGAGATGGCAAAAAAAGTAGTTATTTTATCAACTCAAGAGAGATTGTCCAAAGAAGACAAAGATGCGAATATATTGGTTTCGGTGAAAGCTTATTCTATCGATGATCCAAAGAATGTTTTTGTAATAAAAGATGTAGTATTTATCTATCCCAAAGTAAATAAAAAAGAAGAGTCCGAATGAAAACAACCTATGACGAACAATATATCTATCAAATTGAGCAAAATAATATTATTTCAAAAACGGATATTGATGGCATAATCACTTTCGCAAGCGATGAATTTTGTAAAATTTTTGGCTATAAAAAGGACGAACTAATCGGCAAAAGCCACAATATCGTAAGACACCCTGATGTAAAAAATGAGGTGTTTAAAAAACTATGGGATACAATTCTTGAGAAAAAAACCTACAAAGCCACCGTCAAAAACCTCACAAAAGATAATAAAACACTCTATTTAAATACGACAATATTTCCCATACTTGACGATAGCGGTCAAATTATAGAGTTTG
>JAUPLZ010000117.1 GCA_030836705.1 Campylobacterota bacterium | reverse complement strand
TTCTATGTCACAAACACAAACCTCGCCGTTTTGGTTGATGAACTTGAGTATCTTGACTCTCGTCTCGTCGTAAATTGAGCCTACAGTTTGTAAAAATAGCTCCATATATCTCCTTGAAATATTTTAATTGCATGATTATAGCATAATATCAAGATATATTGATATAGTTTGTATATCAACCTGCTAAAAATACTTTTCTTAGCAGTATGCTATAAATCAAGCCCTCAAATGTATCTTGCCAGTAGCATATTGATGAATCAATGAAGATATAATGGTTTGATAAGGTATCCCTATTTCAATCGCACGGGATTTGATCGCCGTTACATCTCCTACGCTCAATCTAATAGTTATATTTTTAGATTTGGAGAGATACTCTTTTGCTGCTTTGCGGGCAAGTAAAATCTCCTCATCGGCATCAACACTTCGTACTAGTCCATTTTTTTCTAAAGCTTCAAGAATGCTCATCTCTTCTTTGTCAAACATTTCAATCTCCTTTATATATCTTTTTGGCTTTTTGGCTTGGAATAATTGTCTTTAAAAATATTCCATCTTCATCTCTTATATACGGAACAAGATAAACATAATCAAGAGCTTCGACCACATATATTTTTTGTCCTGGATAATTGCTTTGATCTGGGTGATCATACACATCAAGTATATTACCTGCTTCTATTGCTATGATAATTTCCTCAAAGCCTATTCCTCGTGTCTTTTTTAAAAGCTCATTTTTTTCTTGACCATAAGAAATCATACTTTAACCTTTGACCATATACATACAATGTATTATACAAGAAAATAGTTTCTTCTGATGTAAAAACTTTTTATTCTGGTATTTTTTAAGCTTGTTTACATTACCATCTCACACCTCTTTAGGCGTAAAAATACAAGTATCGGCTTAAAGAGCATACTATTTTTCATGCTGTGTTTAAACAATGGCTAAAAGTTGTCAACCCCTCTAAAAATCCTCTCCCACAAACATTCTTCTTACAAAGTTGCCCATGCCTAGCCCTATGAAAAAGCCCACCATCGCACCAAATAGTTTCATAAACTCACTCTGCGTGCCAAGCTCTCCTGCGCCTATGTAGCCCATATATGCGGTAAAAAAAGCAAAGCCTATAGTAAGTCCGTAAGCGAGTATGAGCATAAGAACTACTATAAAGCCTATGATAGCGACTATGCCCCAAAACATCTTTTACTCTTTTGTTATAGCATAGACTATGGCGTATGCTTCCCATTTTTTGTCGCTTCTCTCTAGCTTTTTGCTGTAGGCTTGAAGTTTTAGCCCTTTTGCTCTGGCTACTTCTGCGCAAAGTTTTTCTATGTTTGGGAGTGTTTTGCCAAGAAGTGTGTCGTCTCTGTTTGCTATAAAAGCAAAAAGCCCCAAGCTAAGTTTTGCAGAGAGAGGAGCATTGAGGATGGCGCATAGTCGCTCTATGTCCTCTTTTACCCCTTTTGCTTCAAAGTCTTTTTCTAAGCCTATATTTGCTTTTACTTCTATCACGGTTACGGGCGTGTCGTTCTCATCGTCTATGACTATATCTATGCGCCCTTGACGGATATCTTTTGCACTAGAGACAAATCTCGGAGCGACTTCTGGCCAAACTCTGACTTGCGGCACTCTGCTTTTTATATGTCTCATGATACAAGAGCCAACCATATACTCAGGATAGTCTATCCACTCACCCCAGTCATCACTCCCCGTTAGCGTTGTAAACTCATCCCTTGCGAGGGATAAACCCTCTATGGTGACTGAAATTATAGAAGTCATGGTTGTTCCTCGTCTGATTTTCTTTTAGCCTTAAATCGATAAATTCGTTTTGTAATTTTATTACCCTCAGCAGAAAGTCCGAATTTTATATCATTTTTTTCTAAGTCAGCAGCCAATCCAACATTACCTTTTCCTGAAATATCATAATATTCTTCAATCTCAACTTCTTCAGCATCTTCTATTCTATGGGCGATAGCCTCTTCTTGTTTAATTTTAGCCGCAATCTCTCTAAATTCTAAATTTAATCTCTCTACATCTAGTATCGATTGCATTTCTTTTGTGTCTTTGTGTTCAGATGCTTTACTAAAAATTTCTATGTTTTTTTTAGTGATTTCATAAAGTGCATATGCAAATGGGTGTGTTATTTTTGCTATCTCTTTTAGATTTTCTGAATTTAACATGTTTCATTCCTTTTTTTGATTAACTTTTAACTAGTAATAAAATTACTGTTATAAATACTAAAACATTTAGCCAACTTAAAAATTTTAAAGGATGCTTTTGCAACAACACATATTCTTCTATATTTTGTAAAAAATCCTCCTCAGCTATTCTCATGGCTTTTTGATAAGATAAATCTCGTAACAATTTCATTTTATCATGCGCTATTTGCAATATATATGGATAGGACTTATGTTTATATAATTCGGTGTTTACCTGCACATATGTACTCGCTATGTATCCAGATGGTTTGGGAAAATGTTGGATTAGTGCAACTCCAATATAACGATCTTGATGATCTTCTTTAATATTATTTTTACTCAAAATCACTTCAAGTTCATTGATGAAAATATTTTTTCCTTCTTCTAGAATTTCATTACTATATGTTCTAAAATATTCCATTTCTTCGATTAAAATATATGGTAACATTTTTTCAACAGTAATTTTGTCCTTCATAATATTAAATCCATTCAAGATTACTTCTTGCTCTTGGATAATCTTATTGATATTCTTTGATGTTAATTCGGTAAAATTATTTATATCAGGGGAATAGCTGTATGCATAATGTTCACAATTATTAATTATTCCATCATAAATAAATGCATCTTTGAAAAAACCTACAACACTACTTCCTAAACTACTGCCTAACACCCCGCCCAAAACAAAACCAGCTAACGCCCCTGGAGGACCAAGATGTAATCCAAGTGCTGCACCTTTTCCAGCAGCAATAAGCGCTACTTTTTTCGAAACAAGTGCTTCCCCGCTATTTAATGTAAAATCATGTAATGTATGTTTACCATCATGCAATTTTTTTAAATTACCAAGGACAGTAAGGCCAATACCTGCATGATGAGATCCTACATTGGTAATATCATCAACATTCAAACTAAATAGATTATTGATGTTATGGCTGTGTATCTACTGGGTGTTAGATATGTTAAGTACTAATTCATCTAACTTTGGTTATTCTTTA
>JAUPLZ010000116.1 GCA_030836705.1 Campylobacterota bacterium | reverse complement strand
TATAAGTGGGGTCATTCCAATTTTTTAATGATTTAACATCATAGATTCGATAATGTGGTCTTCCATCATTAGTTTCAATTTTGCTAAGTTCACAAATAACTTCTATAGGTTCAAGAGGTTCAAAACCCCAAGAAGTTTTTATAAGATCCAATATTTTATTATCATTTAAGTTGAGTAATTCAGCTTTTTTAAAATATTTCATAGCAATTATTTTACCCTCATGTATAGTAAAAACAAATATTTATTATTACTATTTTAAACTAAATTTATCTTTTCTTTAGATTTTCTTGGTTATCACAAAAATATCTCTGGATATAAATCATTTCTAATTTTTGCTTGGTCTTCGTCGCTTAAATTTTTAAAATCAACTATTGCATTAGTTTCTGAAGGTATAACCACTTCATGAGAATGAATATTGACAGCTTTAGCTTTGCAAGATAAACCTCCAACCATAATATCCAAATCAAATTTTGCTCATTCATTTGATAGGATACCTTCAAGCTTCATTTTAAACACATCAAAATTTTGATGTGCAAAATCATAGGGTTTATTGGGGCTAGTTATACGATGGAGTTGTTCCATGATATATTTATGATGATTTTTATCAGGAAATTCTATGCAATCCAAAAACCCATCATAACAATTCTTAAGATTTTTATCCACCGTTGAGAGAAGCAAACTTTCTAAATATCCATCTTGTGTAGCTGGGTCACATGATATAAAATAGTCTGAGATAGAATCTATTTGTAGCTTTTGTATGAGCGAAAGCATCTCTCTTTTGGTATTGTCATATCCGCCATAGCCATTGTTGTCTTTTTCATAATCTGCATCTACTACAAAAAGTATTTTTGAGATTTTGTCGGCTTTTATTAGTTCAAGCAGGGTTTTGTATTTTGGATCATCTATCTTAAAAATATTGCTCTTGTTTCCCATGATGATAAAATTATCATCACTATAACAGCCCTCATACCCTAAAAAATCCATAAAATTACTTATAAGATTTTTATCACTTTTTCCTTCACATATTATCTTTACCATGCTCTTACCTCATGGTTTTGTTCTATTTCGCTCTGAAACATTTCACTATCAAGTATAATAGCAACAATCGATTTCTTTTTATTTTGCGATAGATTGATAAAAGAAATCTCTTTCTCTTCAGATTTTTCAGATACTCTTGCATAGGATTCTATACACTCTTTTGAGTGGGTTGTGGCAAAAAGTTGCACATTTTGCTCTTTTGAAACTCTAAGTATCATCTCCCAAAATTGATCAAGAAGCGAGTAATGAATTCCATTTTCTATTTCGTCTATAAATACAGCTTCATCTTTTAAACATAATATAGAACCTAGAACATTCACGAATGTTTTAATACCTTGCCCATAGTGTGATAATTTCGACCACTTGTTGTTGCTACTAAAATGCGGCTGATCCGATATAGTATCAATCTTGTCGATGCCGTACATCTGTTTTATATATGTGTTAAATGTATCGTATTTGTAATGAAATTTCAATTGACTTATAATAGTGTTGTAAAGTTTGTTGTCATCACTGATGGCGGTTATAAAGTTTGGACTAAATGGAAACTTCACATCTTGAAAACTCAAATCAAGCAAACTCACTAAATTTTCATACATAAACCCATCAGGCATAGGTGAGCCTTGAGATGGCAGCACCTCAAACCTATTTTGATTTTGTTTGATTAAAATTTTTTGCAAGTCTGTAGATATAGCTATATCCACATTTTCTTTAATCAACTTTTCTATAGTTTCTCTTTTTGAACTAAAACTCCGTAGATGATTTATGAAATCTCTATGAACTTCTACTTCTAAGATTCTCATATAGAGTTGCTGCGTATTTTGCGATGTTGCTATATAACATGCTTCCATAAAAGCAGTTTTTCCTACATTGTTTTTACCGCCTATAAGATTGACTCTTTTAAGACTTTCAACCTTTAAAGAATCAAAACATTTATACTTCTTTATATTTATTTTGTTCATATTTACTACCTGATATAACTTATACTATTATAGCCATTTATAAAGCGTCTTATGGTAAAAAATTTTACTTATAATAGTTTACAAATTCATTTTAACTTTGTATTTGCCTCACAACATAAAATCATATTTTATTATCTTTAGTGATTTTATTATAAAAAAGATAAAAATTCTATTGAAGCGCATAAAATTATCTTGAAAGTAGTGAAATCATTTCACATGATGAGGCAATAATTAGTTTTAGAAAATGTTTAGTAATGATATCTACACTGCGCTATCAATAAAGCATTTTCAGTTACTTTATAGACTAGTCTATGTTCTATCGTTATGCGTCTTGACCAATAGAGCGACAAATTGTACTTTAACGGTTCAGGTTCTCCAGTACCTTTAAAAGGTTCTCTTTTTATCTCTTTGATAAGAGCATTTATTTTTTTTAAAATCTTTTTATCGTTTTGTTGCCAATAGAGATAATCTTCCCAAGCCTCATCTGCAAAAGTTAGGTTCATTCCTCTATCAGCTCTCTTTTAGTGCCTTGACCTGCTTCAAGTTGTGCTATAGCACTATTTAGTCTTGATGCGTTCGTCATGCTTTGCATAAGATAAGCTGTCTCTTCTATGGACTTGTAATCATCAAGAGAGATGAGTACAACAGGCTCTTTGTTTTGTCT
>JAUPLZ010000115.1 GCA_030836705.1 Campylobacterota bacterium | reverse complement strand
TGTGCTCTTCCGATCTGGGAATGATGTATTTATAAAATATCGTTTTTTCAGAAATTCCTCTGCTTTTGGCAAAAAAAATATAATCACTTTTTAAAATATCAACAGTAAGCGATCTAATATAAAGAGTTAAAGAGCCGATTCCAGTAGCCACAATGACAAAAATTGGCAAAAAAAGATGCATAAACATATCAAAATAGTATTCAAAACTATTCGCTGGCATATCAGAGCTATGAAGTCCCGAAACTGGAAAGATTTTCAAATTTACCGCAAAAACAATAATAACTATAAGGGCAAGATAAAACGACGGAAAAGAGTAGCTAAACAAAGAGAGCTGTTTGATAAAAAAATCATTTTTTTTATTTTTTGTTATAGCTGACTTAATACCTAAAAAAATAGATATAAAAAATATCAATGCCATGCTTACAATATTAATAATAAGTGTTATCGGGAGTCTTTCTAGAATTTCATCTTTTACGCTTTTTCCGCTTGAAAAAGATATGCCAAAATCCAAAACCAAAAGCGCTTTTATCCATGAAACATATTGTTCAAAAGTGATTTATCAAGCCCGTATACTTTTTTGAGCTGTTCAATTGATTCCGGAGTTATATTCGGATTTAGCTCGCCACTGGCGAAAAAGCTATTAGGGGCAAGATTTACTGCCGAAAAAGAGATAATAGAGATAATAAAAATCATCAAAGCAACATAGAGCATCTTTTTTGAAAGATACTCTATTGCTGGGCGTATAGCACTTTGATTTTTCATTTATTGGTTTTTGTAGCTATCCCACACCATTACATTCTTGCCGTCAACTTCTTCAACAGCTGCCATAGCAGTCTGGCTATAGCCGGCATCTACATAGTGCACCTCTCCGGTAACACCGCTTGATAAGTCGCTCAATAGATACATTGTGCTATTCCCGACTTCCTCAATTGTCACATTTTTTCTCAGCGGAGAGTTTGCTTCATTCCATTTTAATATAAACCTAAAATCACCTATGCCAGAAGCGGCAAGTGTTTTGATAGGTCCGGCACTTATCGCATTTACTCTTATTCCTTTTGGACCTAAATCAGCTGCTAAATATCTCACGCTTGCCTCAAGCGCCGCTTTTGCCACACCCATTACATTGTAATGCGGAATAACTTTTGCAGCACCAAGATAGCTAAGTGTCACAACAGAAGAGTTTTCGCTAAGCACCGGCAATAATTTTTGAGTAATTTCTACAAGCGAATAAACTGATATTTCCATAGCAATCCTAAACGCTTCTTTTGTAGTGTTTACATATTGACCTTCAAGCGCCTCTTTTGGAGCAAAAGCCACAGCATGCACAACAAAATCAATTTTTCCAAAATCTTTTTCGATTGAATCCTTAAGTGCGTCTATTTGCTCAGGCTTGCTGGCATCAAGCTCATAGACATACTCACAACCAAGCTCTTCGGCAATTGGTCTTACTCTTTTTTCTAATTGTTCATTTAAAAATGTCAATGCAAAATCTGCGCCTTGGGCTTTGCATGCTTTTGCAATTCCGTAAGCGATAGATTTATTGTTTGCTACTCCAATTATAAGACCTTTTTTGCCATTCATTATCATATTTTATCTTCCTCCTAGTTTATTTGTTTTTTTTAGTATTTCGCAAAAATGCTCTTTTTTCCAACTTGCCGTTCCTATTAAAACGCCATCAACACCTTCAATATCAACAATAGAAGCGACATTATCAAGATTTACGCTTCCGCCATAAAGAAGGTTTTTAAATCCATATATATTTTTTAGCGCGCTGTGTGTTGATTTTATATCCTCCATCGTCGCACTAACACCGGTACCTATTGCCCATACAGGCTCATAGGCTACTATAAGATTTTCATATGACATATCTATTGATTCAAGCTGGAGCGAGATATATTCTAAAACCTCTTTTAGCCCTTTTTGACGAATCTCCAACGGCTCGCCAATACAGTATGTAATCATAAATTCACTATTTTTAAAAAACTCAAATTTTGAATTAATAAACTCTTGAGACTCTTTTAAAACATGTCTTCTTTCGCTATGCCCTATTAAAATTGATTTTATGCCAAACTCTTGCAACTGCTCAAGAGCTATCTCTCCGGTAAAGGAACCGCTTTGAACCGGATAGGCATTTTGAGCACCTACAAACACACTCCTAGAATTCATCAATGCAGTAGATGGAGGAAATACATAAACATCGCTTGAAATATTTTCTTTTTTGATAAACTCCTCTACAAACTCAATATACTCATTCGTTGATGTTCTTGTGTGATTTGTTTTGAAGTTTGACGCTATTATCATTTATAAAAGCGCCTTTATTCCTGGGAGTATTTTTCCTTCAAGAAGCTCAAGACTAGCGCCGCCGCCTGTTGAGATAAAACTCATGCCGTCGGCATCTCCCACTCTATCTACAAGATCAGCTGTATCTCCTCCGCCGACTATTGATGTTGCGTGAGCATTTGCTATTCTGTGAGATATCTCCCTGCTTCCTCTTGCAAATTTTTCTATTTCGTAAACCCCCATAGGTCCATTCCATATGATTGTCTGAGCGTCTCTTAATGCCATAGAAAAAAGCCTAGTTGTAGCAGGTCCTATATCAAGACCTTTCCATTTTTTTGGAATCTCTTTTGTGGTTGTGTGTATTATAACGCTATCCGCAGAAACCTCTTGGGCGGCAACCACATCTACCGGTAGATAAAATTTAACTCCTAATCTTTTTGCTTCGCTCATAATCTCTAGAGCGCTTGGAATCAAATCATCCTCAACCAAAGAGTCGCCAATCTCCTCTCCAAGAGCCTTTAAAAATGTAAACGCCATACCGCCGCCTATAAGAATCTTATCAACCCTTGGAAGAAGATTCATTAGTGCTTGCAATTTGCCAGAAACCTTACTACCGCCAACGACAGCAACAAAAGGTCTAACCGGATGTTCTAGCATGTCGTAGAAAAAGTCAATCTCTTTAGAGAGCAAAAAACCTGCTGCTTTTGAATTTTGGTCAAAATATTTTGTTATTGCTTCAACCGAAGAATGCGCTCTATGGCTAACTCCAAAAGCATCGTTGATATAAACTTGAGCCATATCTGCAAGAGCTTTTGCCAGCTTTTCGTCATTTTTTGTCTCTCCGGCTTCAAATCTTATGTTTTCAAGCAAAAGAATGTCACCGGCTTTTAGATTTTTTGCCTTATTTTTTGCATCGTCGCCTATTACATCGTTTGCCAAAATAATATCTCTTTTTAAAAGAGTACGAAGTCTTTTTGCAACAGGCGACAAAGAGTACTTTTCATCAACGCAATCTTTTGGTCTGCCAAGGTGCGAAACCAATATTACGGAACAATCTCTGTCTATACAGTAATTAATTGTCGCTATTGCAGATCTTATTCTTCTGTCGTCTGTTATGTTTCCATAATCATCCTGAGGAACATTAAAATCACATCTAATCAAAACTCTTTTATTTTGAACATCTATATCTCTTATAGATCTAGGCTTCATAACTCTCCTTTTATCAAACTAATCAAATCATATAACCTGCTAGCATACCCTACTTCATTGTCAAACCATGCAATTATTTTGAATTGATTTTCGCTAATTTTTTGCGTTAAATCAAGCGCTACAACCACTGAAGATTTGTTTGAAATAAAATCACTAGAAACTCTTGAGTCAAAATCTACATCAAGAACACCGTTTAGCGTAGTTTTTGATTTTTTTATAAATATTTCATTTATTTGGGAAATTGTAGCACTTTTTTGTAAAGAAATAGTTATATCAAGCATTGCTACATCAGCAACAGGAACTCGCACGCTAAAGCCTATAAATTTATCAGCAAGATGCGGAAGCGAATGCAAAAGATTTCTTGATACACCGGTTGAAACAGGAATTATATTTAACGCAGCCGCCCTTGAGCTTCTTAGACACCTATTGCTTCGTGAATCCAAAAGATTTTGATCTGCCATGTAGCTATGAACGCTAGTAACGCTTCCTGATTCTATCTTAAAACTTTTCTCTATTGAGTGCAAAATTAACGATAAAGCATTTGTACTACAACTTCCGGCACTAACTATTCTGTTTTTTAAAATATCCTTATTGCTTAACCCGTATATGAAAAC
>JAUPLZ010000114.1 GCA_030836705.1 Campylobacterota bacterium | reverse complement strand
TGCCTCCATCGAAAAATCAACTCTATTTTTAAAAGATTTAAAGTTTTCAATATAAAAATTTAGTAACATAATTTTACCTTTAACACTTTAATTGCACTTATAATAGCAAAAAAACATTTAATAAATAAAGTAATTTGTGAGAAAACCACAAATTTATTAACAATTATAAAAATAGAGGAGCTGATGATTTTGAGGAGCAAAATAGTATAAAAGTGGTCAATTTTTGGGACTATTTTAGTAAAGCCATAATGCGATAACGCAACCCTTTTTTATGGGAGTGTTGCAAAAAAATACCACATTAATCGCCACTTTTGTATAATACAAAAATTTTCAAACTGTATAGGGACAATAATGACAAAGTATATTTTCGTGACAGGCGGAGTTTTATCGAGTCTTGGCAAAGGGATTACAAGCGCTAGCATTGCTACACTTTTAAAACACTCCGGACTTAATGTAAGCATGGTAAAAATAGATCCTTATTTAAATGTAGATCCAGGAACCATGAGCCCGCTTGAACACGGAGAGGTTTTTGTAACAAAAGACGGAGCTGAGACAGATTTGGATTTAGGAAACTACGAGAGATTTCTCAATGTCTCCTTAAGCCAAAAAAACAGCATGACGACAGGTCAAATATACTCAACAGTCATAGAAAGAGAAAGAAGAGGCGAATATCTGGGTAAAACCATTCAAGTAGTGCCTCACATAGTAGACGAGATAAAAAAACGAATTCAAACAGCAGGCAGAGGGTTTGATGTTCTTGTGGTAGAGCTTGGAGGAACGGTAGGCGATATTGAAGGATTGCCTTTTTATGAAGCGGTTAGACAAATGAGGCACGCTTTTGGAAACAGCAGGGTTTTTAATGTTCATGTAACTCTTGTTCCCTATATAAAAGTTGCACACGAGCTAAAAACAAAGCCGACGCAACACTCTGTTCAAGAACTAAGACGAATAGGCATAACTCCTCATATGCTTGTTTGCCGCAGTGAAAAGCCCATAGGAAAAGAGATAAAACACAAACTTTCAAATGCGTGCGATGTTGATTTTGAATCGGTTATAGAAGCAAGTGATGCAAAAACCATCTATGAAATTCCATTGAAATTCCTTCAAGACGGCATATTAAAACCAATCTCAAAACAGCTAGAACTAGGCGATCTAAAACCAGATATGAAAGAGTGGAAAAAGCTTACAAAAAGCATCATAGAACCTACAAATAGCGTAAAAATAGCTTTTGTCGGCAAATACCAATCTCAAGAATCATACAAATCACTTTTAGAAGCGCTAATTCACGCCGGCGCATGGACTGATTCAAAAGTAGAAATAGACTGGATAGACAGCGAAACAATAACCGCCGAAAATGTGGACAAAAAACTCTCAAGTGCTGATGGTATATTGGTTCCAGGTGGATTTGGACACAGAGGCGTAAACGGAAAACTAGAGGCTATCAAATACGCAAGAATAAACAAAAAAGTATTTTTAGGAATCTGCCTTGGTATGCAGCTTAGTGTTATTGATTATGCCAGAAATGTTTTAGGCATTAAAGATGCCGACTCTCAAGAGTTTGCTCCTGATACTAAAAATCCGGTTATCTACCTAATAGACGAGTTTATAGACCAATCCGGAAGCAAGCAAATAAGAACGCACACAAGCCCGTTAGGCGGCACAATGAGACTTGGCGAATATGAGTGCAATATTAAAGAAAATACAAAACTTTTTGAAGCTTACGGCGAAAAAAAGATTTTTGAAAGACACAGACACAGATATGAGGGCAACTCTCAAAAATACAAAGAGCTGTTGATAAACGCCGGTATGATAATAAGTGGAGAGTCAAAAGGACTTATGGAAGCGATAGAGCTAAAAGACCATCCTTGGTTTGTTGCAGTGCAGTTTCATCCGGAGTTTACAAGCAGACTGCAAAATCCGAACAAAATCATTCTAGCGTTTATACAAAATGTTTTAAAAAATAAAAACTAAAGGTTTTAGATGAAAGATATCAAGCTGCTTGACCCGCTAGAGGCTGTATTAAAAGCACTAGAAAACACGACTGTAAAAACTCAAACTGAAGTTGTATCTATCTTTGATGCCCTAAACAGAGTTCTAGCCGATGATATCGCATGCAAAAAACCGCTTCCTGCGTTTGATAATTCAGCGATGGACGGATATGCCGTAAAATTAAGCGACGCCGGAAAAAAAGTAGAGATAAAAGCGACTATTTTAGCTGGCGACTTTCCAAAAGATATCATTATAAAAAACGGAATGGTTAGCAAAATAATGACCGGTGCTTTCGTGCCGCCGTCCGCAGAAGCTATCGTGCCATATGAAGATGCTCAAAAATTTGATGAAAAATTTGTAATTTTGCCTCAAAATTTAAAAGATTCAGCCCATATAAGAAGAAAAGGTGAAGAGGTAAAAGAGGGTGAAATTATCATTAAAAAAGGCGAACTTTTAAGACCGGCTCACATAGCCATATTGGCATCTCAAGGTATCACCAACATAAAAGTTTATAAAAAGCTAAAAATCGGCGTACTTTCAACCGGAAGCGAAATAAAAGAACCATGGGAAGACGCGACCGAATATCAAATATATAACTCAAACTCATCGGCTATTTTTGCATCATGCCTTGAAATGAACCTTGATGTCTCTTATCTTGGAGCAATACCTGACGATAAAGAACTTTTTAAAAAAACAGTTAGAGAATTTTATGAATATGATGTGATTTTTACAAGCGGCGGCGTTAGTGTCGGCGACGCTGATTTTACAGAAGAGGTTTTTTGTAGTGAGGGAATGCAAAAAATCATTCACGGGCTAGCGCTAAAACCTGGAAAACACGCCATGTACGGCATTATGAAAAACACGACCATCATAGGATTACCGGGGAATCCCCTCTCCTCGATAGCCGTTTTTATGCTTTTTGCAACACCGATACTTGCTAAAATGCAAGGCAGAAACAGCTTCTATCATACGGTGTCATTAGCAAAAAACAAAAAAACATTTAGCTTTGGAGGCAAAAGAGCAAATCTCATATTGGGCACTCTGCAAGACGGCAATTTTAGTGCAACCGACGATTACGAATATGGCTCCGGAATGCTGACGCCTATAATAAAAAGTAACTCATTCATAATAGCCGGAAAGGGTGTCGAAGAGATAAAAAAAGGCGATGAAGTAAGAGTTATAATGCCGTTTACTTTTAACTCAAACAAGCCAAACGATATCTACACCAATCCAAAGCAGCAAGACTAAGAACATAGTTTATAGCCTAAGCCAGAAATATTTTCGATAAGTTTTTTGTCTGTTTTATCTCTTAGTCTTTGCACAAATGTTCTTATGGCAGTTTCGCTTACGCTGTCACCCCAAACGACCTCGCATAGCTTTTCATTAGTCGCATAGGTGTCGATATTATCCACCAGCGTATCTATAAAAAGTATCTCTTTTTTTGTCAGCTTTACAAATTCATCATTAAAAAAAAGCTTCATGGCGCGCTTGTCGTAGCTATATCCCATCGGCAAAACTATTTTATCGCTTGGCGCTATCTCTTTTGCAATCATATCGATAGCTTTCATCAGCTCATCAATATCAATAGGCTTAACCAGATATTTATCAATTTTTATATCTATCGCCCTAAAAAGCTTCTCTCTTTCGCTAAAGGCACTTAGGATAATAACAGGCTTATTGGCAGAT
>JAUPLZ010000113.1 GCA_030836705.1 Campylobacterota bacterium | reverse complement strand
GTCAACTATACCGAATATCAAAATCTTGCAAAAGTAAGCAGATGATAGTATGTTAATTCGCACATACATATAAATCGTCTTTTACTAATACAATAATTAGAGTATGCTACCGCTTTTTCTTCTACAAAACAAAACCAAAAATAACAAATAAAACAAAAGATATAAAAGCACTCAACAACCCGTACGGCAACTGAGTATTTGCATGATCCACATGATCGCTTCCCGCCGCCATTGATGAAACTATAGTTGTATCGCTTATAATAGAGCAGTGATCCCCAAAAACCCCGCCTGAAATAACCGCCGCAACAGCAAGATAGATGTTTGAGTCTATGGCTACGCTTAGTTGAATTGCAATAGGCATCATAATGCTAAATGTCCCCCAGCTAGTACCGGTAGAAAAAGAGATAATGGAAGCCAAAACAAAAATAAGAGCCGCGGCCATTTGAGGATTCATAACATCTTTTAGCAAAGATGCTAGATATTCACCGGCTTTCATGTCCACAGTAAGGCTTCCTATGGCAAACGCCAAAACAAGTATCATAGCAACCGGCATCATTGCGCCTGCGCCTTTATTGACATATTTTATAAACTCGTTTATTTTCATAACACCGCGCGAAATATAAAAAAATCCGCTAAAAGCAATAGATGTCAAAACTGCCCAAAAAACAGCCGTAGAGCCGCTTCCTTTTAGAAAATCTCCTTTTCCGGTTATATATAGACCAATAGGAACCATTGCTACAAGAACACCCAAAGGCAATATCATATTTAAAATATCAGGTTTTTTAACAAGCTCTGCTTTGATATTTATCATATCTTCATCCACGACCGGAACAGCGCCGTCTCTTATGAGCTTGCCCTCTTTTTCTGCCCTCTCTTCTGCTTTTTTCATAGGTCCAAAATCTTTGCCGCTTATAATAACAACAAGCAAAAGTACAATAGCGGACATTGAATAAAAATTAAACAAAAGCGCATTTAATAAAACATCTATCGGATTTTCATTCAAAACTCCGGCTGCCACTTGTGCGCCTATAAGACCAAGCAGTAACGCACCCCAAGCATTTAACGGTATCAAAGAGCAAATAGGCGCAGAAACAGAGTCGCAAACAAATGCTAATTTTTCTCTTGAAACCTTGCATTTATCGGTTATCGGTTTTGCCACGGTTCCTGATATCAAGGCGGTTATTGAGGATTCTACAAACATCATAGCGCCCAAGCCAAAAGCAAACAGCAAAGAGCCTCTTTTTGTGTTGATTTTTTTATATTTTGTCGTAACATACTCTACAAATCCGGCAACTCCGCCGGAAGCCAAAATAAGAACAATTATCGAGCCTACAAGTATTGCAAAAATGAGAGTTTTTACAAACCAAGGTTCGCTAAACATAAAAATTATTCTATTTAAAGAGGAGTCGATAGATGAAAAAATATCATATCCGCTGATAATCATTTCGCCTATTAAAACCCCTCCGAATAAAGAGAGATAAACTTCTCTGGTTATAAGCGCTAAAAGAATAGCAACCAAAGGAGGCAAGATAGATAAAAAACCGTAATCCATTAAAATTCTTTATAGTTCAGCGTCGGCAAATGCAGCTATTTTTCCTCTCATTACTTTTGTCATTGTTATGCCGCCGACCATGTCTGATTTCTTTGCTTGTTTTAGCATTATTGCAAGCGCATTGTTGTATTTTGAGAGATGCGGATGGTCTATTTGGTTCAAATCGCCCAAAATTACAACCTTACTTCCTTCAACAACCCTTGTCATCATAAGCTTATTAACAGATGCCGAAGAGTTCTGCCACTCGTCAAAAACCAAAAATCCTGTCAGGTTAACGCCGCGCATTTGGTTAATATTGATAGTCTCTATATTGTTTTCTTGTATAAATTCTTCGGTTGTGGTTATATTAACGGCTCTATTTTGCTTAAAACCCTCTTCTCTTGCAATCTCTTGAAATTGAGCAACAGCGTCATACATCGGATACATAAAAACGCCTAGTTTTGACGCTTCATCGCCTTTTAAGAATCCAAGCTGAGCTTCAATATCACCGGCAGTTACGGTATTTCTACAATATTTTATGCTGTTTATTCTATTTTTTTTATCTCTTACAAACTCAAGCCCGCCTTGCAAAGAAAGAAGGTTTTTACCGCTTCCGGTAACTCCTGCGCAAACAACTATCGGGATATCAGGATCTATTAGCATATTCATAAAAAATATCTGTTCTTTATTTCTTGGTTTTACAGTGAGAGCTCTTAGTTTGTCTTCATCTATTCTTTCAAATCCGGAGGCTTTATAAATACACAAAATATGCTCGCCGGTATCCTCACAAATAAACTCAACATTGCTAAAAATAGTCAATTCAATCCCAAAATCCTCAGGTTTCATGCTCTTTATGAACTCTTTTTGCGATGAGTGAATCTTAATCTCTTGAATAAAAGAAAAATCATCTACATCAGAAACTCTATCTTTTTGCATAGGCTCGGATGCCAGCTTCATTGATCTCGCTCTAATCCTCATGGCAATATCATTTGATACCACGGTGCAATCAGGGAACTCTTGCGCAATTTCCAATATTTTTCTATCATTTATTATGTTTGGATTTTCTTTTGAGTGTTTTACTACTCGATAATCCTGTTTTGAAATCATCTCAACAATAATTCCATCAAGTTCTACCTTTACGGATGAAAGAACGCCGTTTGGAGTCGGTATGTCAAACTCTTGCAGTGTTTTTGCCTTATCAAGCACACGATTAAATTCCCTAGCTTGAAAGTTTACATCGCTAAAGCCTGATTTTTTTGCATCAATTTCATCAAGAACGGTCTCTGGAATAATAACTCTATTTTCGCCTTTGTACAGTTCAAATATGCAGTAAATATTATCTAAAATAACTGATGTATCAACGACGAATGTCTTTTTTTTGCTCATACTTTTCCTTGAAAATAAGTTAGCGGCTATTATGCTACAATTCCTATTAAAAAAGGCACTCCAATTGGCACTTGTCGACCTTAAGGGCATTTACAAAAACTTCGAAGCGCAAAAAATTTTAGAAAATATTGACTTTCACATAGAAGAAGGTGAAAGAGTAGCTATTGTAGGAAAAAATGGTTCCGGGAAATCGACTCTTATGAAAATAGTATCCGGCGCTCTTGATTTTGACGACGGCAGAAGGGCTACCGAGCAAAACCGAAAAATAGAAATGCTAGCGCAAGTTCCAAAGTTTAAACAAGGCATAAAAGTAAAAGACGCAATAGAGCAAGCGCTAAAAGAACTCTATGAAGCCAAGCAAAAACACTCCAAACTAAGCCTTCAAATCGCACAAAACCATGACGACAAAACACTTCTTGATGAGCTTACAAAAATTAGCACATTTTTAGATTTTCACAATGCTTGGAATCTTGATGATAAAATAGAGCGGATTATGCAAGTTTTTGATTTAAAAGAGCACGAAAATCAAGAGGTTGCAATCTTAAGCGGCGGCGAGCAAAGAAGGGTGGCACTTGCTGGTCTTTTGCTCAAAAAACCCGACTTGCTTCTTCTGGATGAGCCTACAAACCATCTTGATGTTTATATGGTTAAATTTCTTGAAGAGATTTTGTTGGCAGAAAAATTTACTATTTTGTGCATATCGCACGATAGATATTTTATAGAGAGAATAGCCACAAGAACGGTTGAAATAGAAGACGGCAGCTTAAGAAGTTTTAGAGGCGGTTATCTCTCATATTTAGAGCAAAAAGAGGCTCTTTTGCACGCTTTGGTAAAAAGTCACGATAATCTCTTAAAAACCCTAAAAACCGAAGAAGAGTGGCTAAGCGGCGGGGTAAAAGCTAGACTAAAAAGAAACGAAGGCAGAAAAGCAAGGGTTTTTAAAATGCGCGAAGATGCCAAAAAAAATCCATCTGCCATAAAAAAAATAACTGCT
>JAUPLZ010000013.1 GCA_030836705.1 Campylobacterota bacterium | reverse complement strand
TCTTGTGGCATCATAAGAATATGCAAGCATATGCGCTTTGTCTATAGAAAAATTATCATCGCCTACTATTTTTTTAAAATTATCAACATGTCTTGTTTGCAGCATTATTCCACACCTATTAATTTTTTATAATACTTGTCAAAATCAACAACCTCTTCATTGTCAAAATCAAAAATACCTCTTTCTATCATACCTGCCCTATTATAAAAAGGAGCATTGAGCTCTTTGCTGTTGATTTTTGCATTGATTTTTCCAAGCGAATCAAAGCTAAGACAATCAACCTCTTCCATGCCGTCGCTAAACGCAAAAAAAAGTGTTCCTATAAAATTATCTTTGCAATACTCTACAAAGTCATCTTTTTTTGGAGCAGGATTGTTTTCATCGTATAGTTTTATTGCAAAAAGGTCTGCATGAAATATGGTGTACTTCTCTTTTGCAATCTCTTTTGCTTCAATATAGCTGTTTAAATCAGGAGCGATTATTGTAGCGCCATTGCTTAAAAGCCCGATATAAACCTCATCGCCTGTTTTTATTTCACTTTTTGCAAGATAAAGAGACTCTTGATACAAAAAATCATGCTCTTCGCATACCATCTTAGATTTATCTTGCTTATCGATAGTGCACTTTGCAATGAGCACGGCATTGGTGTCATCAAAATTTCTAACTACAAAAGCGCTCTGCATAGGTTTTGTGCCGTTGACCTCTTTGATAGTAACTGTATTTTTATCAACACTCAAAACCTCACTTTTGATATCGCCAAAAACAAAAGCGGACAACAAAACAACAAAAACAAAGACTCTACTCACACATTTTCCTGATTTTTTGTAAAATTATATCAAACCAAAACAAAGGGCTACTCTAAATGGTGTTTGAGGACTTATCAAAAATTGAAAAAATATTTAACGAAAAAAATATAAATGAAGCCAAAAAGCTAATAATAAAACCGCAAAGAAAAAAACCACAAAGTGTTTTAAATAGAAGCTATCTTATGCTTTCTGCAAACAAAATAAAACATCTAAATAAACTCGATAGTCTTGAATGCGACTCAGTCACAATAAACCTTGAAGACGGCGTGTCGCCCGAAGAAAAAGAGATAGCAAGATATATGGCAGCCGTTTTTATCTCCAATCTAAAAAATAGTTATTCAAAAATAATAGTCAGAGTAAATCCGCTTGATGAAGGTGGGCATGAAGATATAAAACTTATAAACAGTGTAAAACCGGATGCGATTAGGATAGCAAAAATCCGCACAAAAGAAGATGCCAAAAAAGCGTGCGAACTAATAGATGATGGCATAGCCGTGCACTTTTCGCTAGAGACAAAAGAGGCTTTTAACAACATCACTTCTTTGAGAGTAGATAACAGAATCACAACTTTTTCTCTTGGAATTTTTGACCTTTTGGCAGACCTTGGGATTTCCCACTCCACACTTGCTTACAACAACCCGACTATAGAATATATTCTTAGTAAATTTCTTGTCGATTGCCGCTCAATCGGAGTGACTCCGGTATCTTTCACATACCAAGAGTATCAAAAATTAGAGAGCTTTAGATATTGGTGCTGCCTAGAAAAAAAGATGGGCTTTTTGTCAAAATCATGCATATCTCCCAAGCAAGTTGAAATAGCAAACGAGGTTTTTGATATATCCAAAGATGAAAAGTCAAAAGCCGCATATATCATAAAAAGATTTGAGGAGATGCAAAAAAAAGGCATAACCGGATTTAGCGATGAAACCTATGGATTTATTGATGAGCCTATCTACAAAGGTGCAAAAAAGATTTTACAAGCGTGATTTAGGTGTCAAATCCGCTTTTAAATTTTTTATTGCATTTTGAGACAACTATCTCTTTTTGTTTTTCTTTTTTGATTGGATCTTTTTCTACAAAGATTTTTTTCCTTGTTTTTGGATCCATTTCAGTGTAATACATAAGAGATGAATATGTTGAAGGAGTCGGCGTAAAAACCTGTGCTTGCTCCGGATTCATTTTGAGTTCATGCGTAGTAAAATTTTTAAGCTCATACATATCTCTTTCGGTGCATCCGGGGTGTGCGGCTATAAGATAGTAGGTCAAAAATTGATTTTTACCCTCTTCCTTGTTTAGCTTGTCGTACATTTTTTTGAAATCCACAAGCGTCTCTTTTCCGGGCTTGCCCATTAGCTCCAAAACCCTATCGTTCGTATGCTCAGGCGCTACCTTCATCTGTCCGCTTATGTGGTATTTGACAAGCGTTTTTAGATACTCATATCCAAATCTTTTATCCGCCGTAATAAAATCATATCTTATCCCTGAAGCCACAAAAGCCTTTTTTACCCCTTTTGCGCTTCTTATTCGACTTAAAAGATTGATGTTTCTCGCATGGTTTATCTTCATTGCACCGCACAATCGCTCTGAATCCACACATCTTTGGTGCTCGCATGCGCCGTCTTGTAGTTTTTTATTACATTCATAACCGTACATATTAGCAGTCGGTCCACCGAAATCAGAGATGATTCCTTTGTAGTCTTTGTGCTCCACAAAACTCTCAGCCTCTTTTACTATCGACTCTTCGCTTCTTGTTCTTATTGTTTGACCCTTATCACCAAAAAGAGGGCAAGGTAAAATGCCTTGAGACTATAAAATTTTCGATTTTGACACACCACGGCTGCTGGGGCGAGTGT
>JAUPLZ010000112.1 GCA_030836705.1 Campylobacterota bacterium | reverse complement strand
TTCGGAGCTTAGGATATTCGCAATCGCATTTGATTTTTTCTCTTCCGCCATAACCGACGCCAAACTTCCTTGAATATAAGGCGCTAACACCACAAACTCTTCAAGCTCCAATCCCGCAGGCGTCATTTCGATACTTTTGTTTAGACTTTCATTGGCAACTATCGTTATATTATCAACAGCTTGCGTGGCGAAATTTTGATGAATCACGGAAAGCGAGTAATTACCCTCCGGAAGCTCTAAGCTAAACAGACCGTTTTTATTACTCAAACCCTCTTGCGAAAAACCTCTTACGAAGATTTTAGCCCCTGCTATCGGCTCTTTTTTTTCGCTTGAGATAATATTTCCGACTAGATAGCCTTTGGCTAGTTTTTTATTTTCAATATTTGATAATTTTTCTTCTTCGGTTTTGGCGTTTTTTGGCTCTTCAATATCTATTTTTGGCTTATCTTCCGTGAGTGTAATAATAGCTTGAGTGTTCTCCTCGCCGTAAATATTAAACTTAAAAAAAGCAATAGGCATTGAATCTTTTATAAGCTTTGCGCTGTGCGCCCCTTCATCCAAATAGACCTTTATCGCCCCTTTTTCATCAGTGGAGTAGGTGATTTTATCATCAATAGTTATTGGCATATCGGCATACGGTTCGCCGTTAAAAAAAACAAAAAGATTGATAGAGCCTTTTTGCGTTGAAAAAAGAAATGAAAGAGTAAAAAATAATAAAAGTAGTAGTTTTTTCATAGTTTATTTGAACCTAGTTGCATTTTGTTTGGTCGTTTTTGCACTCTTGCATCGTTTTTCTAAGCTCGGTTGCTTTTTTAAAAAGATCCGGTCTTGTCAAAACTCTTAGATTGTTTTCGGCATTTGCGAAATCACCTACTTCATATTGCGAATAAGCAAGAGCATACTTTATATCCTCATCTTCAAGAAGCCCGACTCTTGAGAGCGCCTCTTTCATTGCCGCCGCTCTTTCATAATCTCCAAACTCCAAAAATATCGCCAAGCGCTGTTTTAGCTTCTCTTTTTGATCATTGATTTTTGTATTAAGATAGAGTGCGTGGTAGAGCTGTTTGGCTCTTCTAAAAAGCTCCGATGCCTCTTGCGAGTATTTGTTTTTGCGAATTGAAGCCTCTTCAAAAAGTTTTGCCGCCGTAATTATTCTCTCTTGCTCCAAATAACTATGCGCTAGTTCGATAATAATAGTTTCATCATCGGGATAGCTGGCTTTTGCTATCTCCAAAATATATATTGCTTTATCCAAAGCGCCGTTTTTTCTAAATGCGCTTGCAAGCGAAAGATAATCATCGGCTTTGATTTTTTCAGCAGCAAGATAGCTCTTGGCATAATCCATAGCTTTTTCAAAAAGCGCCAACTCTATTAGATAAAAAAATCTCTGGCGCAAAAAAAGCGGATAATCTTTAAACTTAGTTTGCGCTTCATCCAAAACACTCCACGCATCGGCATGCTTATCAAGCTTCCAATAACACTGCGCTTTTATGCTAAAAAGTTCCGGTTTTTCCTTGCCTGACTCTTTGGCATTATTAAGCGCGTCAATGGTTTTTTGATACTCTTTTAGGGCATAGTGCGCTTGAGCTAAATAAACATATATGCTTTTTTCCGTCTGCCCCTGCGCTATCGATTCTAAGAAATCGCTAATCGCCGGTTTGTAATTTTGCTTTTTTAGGTGAATAAGCCCTCTTAAAGTATAAAAACGAATTTTATCAACCCCTTTTTTTGACAAATCCACGCTTTTTAGCGCATTTTCCGCTCTGTCAAAAAAACCGTCGCTTATCAAAACAGCGGCTAAGCTTATATAATCCACCTCTTCGCTTGATTGCTTTTTATCTGCAAAAAGCCACACCGTCAAGCTTAAAATCAATAAAAGTTTTAAAATATTTTTCATCAAATAGCCTAATTTAAATCAAATCTGATTTTTTGTTTTGCCCAAACTTTTACGGGCTTGCCTTGATAGAGTGCGGGATCAAATTTCCAACCTTTTACCGTCGTACTTGCCGCTTCTTCAAAAACTCCCTGAGGAGTGGATTCAAGAAGTTTGACAACTTCAACCGAACCTTGAGTCGAAATAAGAAGATTCATAGTCACATATCCCGTAATACCCTTGGCTCTTGCCTCTTTTGGATACTCAAGCGGAGTGCGCTCTCTTGGTTTTGGCGGATTATCTACCGAATCCTCCGTCATAACGACATTGCTCATATCGCCCAAAAGGTCATCCCCGATTTCACCCATTCCCTCTATGTCAAAGCCGGCAATTCCCAAGTCAAGTCCGGAAATACTAGAGCCTATAGTCGGCGATGGGGGTCTTGGGGTGCTACTTTGCGGTTTTAGTTGCTGCTTTGGCTGCTGCTTTGGTTTTTCCTCTTTTTTTTCTTGTTTTTGAATATCAAATGTCGCAGTTTTTTTGACCTCTTGTCTTTCTAGCTCCTCGCTTTGGTTCATAATCACGATAGAGCCAAAAACGACGAAAGAGCCGATTATCATCCAAATAAAGGCTTTTATTCTGTTTTTAAATCTAAATTCACTGCTCATTCGTTACATTCCAGCTTCATTTACCGTACTAACACCCACATCCTTTGCGCCGGCTAATCTGCACTGGTCAACCACTTCAATAAGTCTGCTTGCTTTTATCCCCTCATCGGTTACAACCAAAAGTGATTTTTCGGTAGTGGCTCTTAGCAAGTCTCTTAATTTGCCTTGAAGAACCCAGATTTGAACCGGCTGATTATCAACATAAACATCACCCGCTTTATCGATGTATACTCTTATCGCTTTTGTTGAGGCTTTTTGAGCGCTTGAAGCTGCCGGTCTATCAATATCTAGCTTCATGTCTTTTACAAATGTCGTGCTAACCATAAAAAATATCAAAAGTATAAAAACCATATCAATTAGCGGAGACATATCCACTTCTGCGCCATTACCTTTTTTTGCCCTGCATCTCATAATTAATTCCTGCTATTTTCTTTCATACTGCAAACTAAATCCGTGATTTGATTTAGCTCTCTTTCTAAATTATGCTCTTTCCTATCAAGCATCTTTCCTATTATCAAGCCCGGAACCGCCACTACAAGTCCCATTTGAGTCGTAAAAAGAGCTTGCGAGATTCCGCCTGCGATACCGCCTGATTGTGAAAAAAGCGACATATTTCCAAGCGAATCAAAGGTCTCTATCATTCCGGTTACGGTTCCTAGCAGTCCTGCAAGCGGTGCAACTGCCACTAAAATACGGATAGTTTTTGAATACTTTGTTATCTCTTTTTTGTGTTCAAAAAACAAAACATCCAAATAAGCTCTTAGATCATCTCTTTTTACTTTAGAAACTTCCAAAGCCTTAACAATCGCATCGTCTATAATCCCGCTTGGTTTTTTGTCATAGCCTTGTTTGTACTTCTCTAAAAGTGCTCTAACGCTTCTTTTGTTGCCTCTTTTTAAAACATGAAAGCGATAACCGAGCATATACCAAAGCAAAATCGTTATAAGAGCAAGAGGCGGCATGACAAAACCGCCCGCTTCAAAATAGAACAAAATTTTAGAAATAAAATCAGTGAACATCGCTTACGCTTTGATTGTGTTTTGCTTGTGAATATTTATAACCTTTAGAGCCGCTTTTTCCATGTCGTCTTTTATATTTTCAGCCCAGCCGGAGAGCAGGTTGCCAAATATGAGTGCAGGAATTGCGACCACAAGCCCAAGCTCTGTTGTTATAAGCGCTTCCGAAATACCGCCTGAGAGCATCTTAGGATCTCCCGTGCCAAACTCCGTGATAATGTCAAATGTAGAAATCATACCTGTTACGGTTCCCAAGAGTCCAAGGAGCGGCGAAACAGCGGCTACGATAATAATAGTCGAGCCAAATTTATCAAGATAGCTGTTTTCATGCAAAATGCTTTCGTTTACGATATCCTCAAGATGTTCTCTTTCTCTGTCTAGGTTTCTAATAGTTGCAGACAAAACCCTTGAAGTTGCGTTTTTGTAAGTTGCACACTTTTCATTCGCCTCTTTTAAAAATCCTTTTTCTACCAAACCGGCTACATCTTCGCTGACTCTGTTTGTATCCATACTCGCTCTTTTCAAGAAAATAATTCTTAAAAGCGTTAAAAACAAAGCAAAAACTCCAAGCCACACAATAACCCAAGCTACGCTTCCGCCGCTTTGGATTATCCCAAGAACTGTTTTTTCCTTTTTCTCTTCTATCTCTTTATCAAGCGACTCGAACAAAAATATATCAATCGAGCCTTTGCCTGTATTTGTTAATTTATCTTCAAATTCAAGCGCATTTTGATTAAAAAGTTTATATTCGCCTTCGCCTGCCGGAATCAAAATGCCTTTTATTTTTTCGCCAATCCCATAAGCCGCTACATTGCCCACTTTTATAATCTCGCCGTCTATTTTCGAGCCGTCTTGAACATAAAAACTCCCTTTTGTCTTCCTAACGCTTGAAAGCTCGCCTAAAAGCTTTGGTGAGTAGATAAAAATCTCTTGAAGTTTTTTTACAGACTCTTTTTCTTGAGTCGCAAAACCATGTTTTTTTAGCGTCAAATCAGCCTGCATCAATGTCGCCTCTAGCGTGGCAGAATCATCTTGAACGGTTTGAGCCTCTCTTTCAATCTCTAAAAGCTGTTGCGCCTTTTTTTCCGAATCCGATGAATTTGCTATGTACTTTTCTTGAAGTTTTGCTATATCTTTTTCGGCAGACGATATCTTCTCTTTTGCCTCTTTTTTTACTATCTCAACCCTCTCTTGAAGCGCCTTTTTTTGTGCCACCAAAAACGCATACTCTTTTTTGTAAGCATCTTCTAAGTCGGCATTGGCAAATAAATTAGCCCAAAAAACCAAAAATATAACTAATCGCATCATTGTTTATTCTCCGTTTTCGGCAGTTGGTTTGGGATGGTAAAAAACCCTGTTCTTATCTGTTTTTTAAAGGCATCAAAAAGCACGGCTATCTCTTCTGCCTCTTTTTTATCCTTTGTTGCGACATAAATCCAGTTGCCGTCTTGTTTTTGAACATAGCCGCAAACCTCATCGGCTGTTTTAAAATACATAGCCACCATTCCTATTCTTGCTATATCCGCTAGTTTTTCTTGATTATCTATTGTTATAGTTTGCTTGAAAATCCCATTTTCTTTTGTCAGCCTTATCTCATCTTCATAAAAAGCCCAAAGTTTATTTAACGCTTTTTCGGGAGTGAATTGTGAAGTTTTTACGCCTGTTTTTATATTTTCTAGCGCTTCTAATCTCTCGCTCGTTTTAAACGGCAAAGAGGTTTTTATCTCTTTTTCCAGTATTTCAATAGATTCGACGATTAAAGGAATAAGCTTTTTAGAGCCTGAGCTGTTTTTGGCTATCAAATCTCTTTGTTTTTTGATGCTCTCGTCAAGCTGTTTTATCCTCGTCTCTTCTCTTCTTATGTTTGCTTCTAACTCGTTTTTTTGAGATATAAGCGATTTTGTTTTTGATTTTAAACCCTCTTTTTCATCGTCAAGCTCTGCATACAAAGATTCGACCTCACTTCTAAGATCTATTATCTCTTTTGCCAAGTTTGTAGCGGAATCGGCATGTGCTAATCCGACAAACATAATAAAAACAAGACTTTTTTTGATAAGAGCGGTAGTAAATTTAGTTCTCATAACCACAATATTTGCTCCGATAATATTTTTTTGAATGTTATTAACGGGCGGTTACAGAGAAGTTACAGCGGGGATACGGTTTGGTTACGATTGTAATCAAATGTGCGATTAAGCCAATCAGGCATAAAAGCCTCCGCTTGAATCTTTGGTATCATCGTTTTTTTCGGATGAGGGGTTTTCTTTTTTTGAAAAAAGCGTACATCTTATGCCAGAAGATTGAAAAACAGCTAAGCTCGGCAAGCCTCTTGTCTTAAAGCCGTAAGCTCTGCAACCGTATGGCATGGCTGCGTCAAAAGTGATGTAGTAGTGCTTGCACTCTCTGCAATTAATCTTTTGCATCTATTATTTTTTTTAGTGAATTAATCACAACGCTCAAAGAGGTAAAAACATCTCCGTTTGCGCTTGATTTTAGGTTTTTTAAATCTTGAAGATAAATAGCGTAATGCTCTTCATTAATTTTTACAAACATTTTATACGCCTCCTCTATGGTTTCATTAGGTCGCTTGAAGTTCATAATTTTTTCTATAATGTGAAAAATAATACTAAAAACACTCTTTTCAAGCTCATCTTTTAATCTATTTTCCCACTCGTTTTTCGCTTGAATATCTTTTATGGCGTTCGTTATATAAAATATATCCAAATCCGCCGCCGCCGTAAAAAACAGAGTAGCCACATGACCGAAATCTTGTTTTGTCGATTCTTTTACGCTTATAATCGTAAGCGCTAGTTGAATATAGTTTTTTAAAGAGAAAAATCTGTTTATCTTTTCATTTGCCTCGGTTATATTGTTTATATATTTACCGTCAACGCCTTGAATAAAATCAAAAAGCGATTTTTTGTACTCTCTTATTCTCTCTTTTAGAGCTATTTTATATTCTCCGTGTTCTAGTATCCACTCTATGGAAAAATTTATCATATAGTCCAAATCCAAAAAAAGCTCATATTGTTTTTTGTAATTTAGCTTGTAATCTTCCCTAAAAAGCTCAAATCTAATATCGTTCGCCGAATAAAGCTCATTGACAAGCAAAAAAGAGTTTATCTTGAGCAAAAACCTCTCGTCATCCATATCGCACGCATCAAAAATGAAGCTGCTTCCTAGCGCATTTATTATTTTGTTTGCGATAAGCGTGGCAATAATTTCATTTTTTAACGGATGGCTTAAAACCTCGTTTTTGTATATCGCGCTAAAGGCTTTTGGAAAATATTTAAAAATATAGTGGCTTAAAAAATCAGATTCCAAAAAAGCAGGATGTTTTTTTAAAAAGCTCTTTAGAAAAATTTTTGAATACGAAAGAAGAGAAGAGAGTATAGGTCTTAATATAGAACCGTTTTTTGATTGTACGGAACCGATATCCTCGTTGCTTGGGATTTCAAGCCCTGTTCTATCAAAGTTATCGACTTTTGCCTCAAGAACATTTATTGTTTTTATGAATTTTTGAATATCTTTTTTGCTTCTTAACTCATCAAGACTTATCGCAAGCGATTGAAAGTAGTTCGTCCACAAAACAGTCGTTTCTATGCTTGAAGCCATGCTTTTTAAAAGCTCTATTTTGTAACCCTCCTGAATAACGCCTTTTAGGACTAGCGAGTTTAGAATGATTTTTAGATTCACCTCGATGTCAGATGTGTGAACGCCCGCTGAATTATCAATAGCGTCCATATTTATTTTGCCGCCGTTTTTTGCGTACTCTATTCTAGCTTTTTGGGTAAAACCCAAGTTGCCGCCTTCGCATACGCAATATGCTTTTATATCTTTTGCGTTTACTCTTGTGTCTTCATTTGGCTTATCGCCTATTGCGCTATCGCTTTCATTTGCTGCTTTTACATAGGTTCCCACACCGCCGTTAAATAACATATCAACTTTTGCACACAATATATATCTTGCAAGCTCCAATCCGTCAATTACATCTTTTTTTATATTAAAAAGCTTTTTTATCTCCGGTGTTAGATTGATGATTTTTTGGTTTTTCCTAAAGATTCCGCCGCCGCTGCTTATAAGCTCTTTGTCGTAGTACGCCCACCCTTTTTGCTCATTAAAAAGCCTTTTTCTTTCCTTAAAAGCTTTTTGCGCATTTGGTTCGGGGTCTATAAAAATCTCTTTTGAACTTATTGCGGCAATAAGTAAAAAGTTTTCGCTAAGAATCATTCCGTTTCCAAAAACATCTCCGCTTGGACTTCCGATGCCGACTACGGTTATTTGGTTTTGATAAAAGTTTTTACCAAGTTCTATAAAAAACCTTTCCGTTGATTTTATGGAGCCTTTTGCGGTTATGCCCATCTCTTTGTGGTTGTAGCCGTTTGAGCCGCCGCTTGCAAAGGCATCGCCCAGCCAAAAGCCTCTTTTTGTGCTTATTGAGTTTGCGATATCGCTCATATGAGCCGTGCCTTTATCCGCCGCTACCACAAAATATGTATCCTCATCGTCATAAGCAACTATTCTGGAATCTCTTATGATTTCATTCTCTTTTCTGTTATCCACAAGATCCAAAAGAGAGTTTATATAAGTTTCATAAACCCACACAAAATCTTCTTTTGTCAGGTTTTGCTCATGGATTATAAAACCGCCTTTTGCGCCCGATGGAACTATTATCGAGTTTTTGCTTCTTTGAGCTTTCATTAGCTCTTTTATCTCATTTCTATAATCATCATTTCTATCGCTGTATCTAATCCCGCCTCTGCTTATTTTGCTTCTTCTTAAATGCACGCCTGCAAATTTTGGATGATAGGCAAACGATTCGATTTTCGGCTGAAGCCCTTTTAGTTCGGATGAGAGTTTTGTGACATCAACTTTAAATGCTATATGCTCATACTCAAAATAGTAATTAGTTCTAGTTGCGGCATAGATAATTTGAAAAAATATCCTCAAAACTCTGTCTTCGCTTATGTTTTCTACCGTTTTTATTTTTTCTAAAATAATTTTTTCTATATTTTTTAGCTTTTGTTCTCTGTTTTTCAAATCCGGTTTGAATTTGCTATCAAAATATTCATTAAAAAGCTTAGTAAGCTCGCTATATTTAACAAGTGTTTTGTCTATAAAATGCTCACTCAAAACAGGAATCAGCTGATCCAAATAAGAAGCTATCGATTTGACGAGAGTTATCTCTCTTTTTGATTGATTTGCAAGGTAAGCAAGCGAATTTAACGGTGAATTTGTAATCTCTTTTTTAAAAGCACTCTCTATCACATTGGCAAGGTTTTGTTTGGAATTTTCCCAAAGCTCGTTATTTGTGACGGTTACGATATATTTTCTTAGAAAAATATCTCTATCTTTAAGCTTTATTACCGAAAAAACCTCATTGTCTATAACAAGTCCCAAATTTTCAAGAATAGGCATATTATGAGAGAGTGTCGTGTGAGTCTGCGTATACAAAAAAATCTCGCAACCGCTTATCTTGACAATCACGCCTTTTTTGCTTAATTCGTCGATATCTATCTCTAATTTTGTATTTTTTGCCATGATTTATTATCACATTTTTTATGTAAAATAACAAAATTAAAACCGGACAAAGGTTTTAATAAAAACAAGGAGGAATTATGGAAAGAGGAAAAACGATATTTCTTCTTACGCTTATGACTATTTTATTTGTATGGATTGGTGGAATATTCGGCGGGCAATCAGGTATGCTTATAGGTCTTTTGATTGCGGGCGCTATGAATTTTTATAGCTATTTTTATTCCGACAAACTCGTGCTTTCTCACTATAATGCCGTAGAGGTTGACGAGAGCAATGCGCCTGAACTTTTGCGCATGGTTCACAAGCTCACAAAAAGAGCGGATATGCCGATGCCAAAAGTTTATATTATTCCCGAAAAAATACCCAATGCATTTGCTACCGGAAGAAATCCGCAGCACGCCGCCGTTGCGGTTACCGAAGGGCTTTTGGATATGATGGAGCATGATGAGGTTGAAGCGGTAATAGCTCACGAATTAAGCCATGTAAAGCATTATGATATTTTAATAGGCACGATTGCGGCGACTTTTGCGGGAGCCATATCGATGATAGCCAACATGATGCAGTTTGGCGCGATGTTTGGCGGCAGAGACGACAACAGACCCCATCCGATTTTGATGATAGCTCTATCAATCATCATGCCGATTGTCGCTATGATGATTCAAATGGCAGTTTCAAGAAGCAGAGAATTTATAGCCGACGAAGGCGCGGCCAGACTTACTGGTCAT
>JAUPLZ010000111.1 GCA_030836705.1 Campylobacterota bacterium | reverse complement strand
GAAGTTGTAGTTTATCATTAGGCTTTCATGCTGGGTTCCTGAGATGGTTAGAGTTTCATATGATTGTCTGTCTTGGTCGCTTCCTAGGGTAAGAACCGCCAATGCTTGTGTTTGTCCTCTTGTAAACAAAACAGAGCTGTGGGCTCTTGGAAGAATATTCGTTTCTATTGCTATTGGTCTTACTTGATTTAGCGCTCTTCCGTCCGCTCTTATTTTTTCGTTTAGAATCTGTGCCCTTACTATCTCTTTTTTGATTTTATTCAAAGCCGGCTCGACCATGTTTTTTTGCCACTCTTGCTGCAATGCTTCGTTTGTGTTTAAAATTTCTTTTAAAATATCTTTTAGTGCATCGCTTCTTTCGCTTTTTGCTAGTTGATTTGTGGCATTTTTTATTTTTTGCGAGAAGTTTTCTTTTATAAATTTATAAACATTCTCGTTAAGCTCTTCCGTTTTTAATTCATACTCTTTTTTTTCTTTTACGCTATCTTCAAATGAGTTTTTGTAAGCAGTAGTTGCCTCATCTATTGCAACAGAAGCAATTTTTAAAGCCTCCATAAGCTCATTTTCATTCATTTCGTTTGTGTTGTAAGTAGTAATCGGCTCAATCCCAGACATAGGCTCTAAAATTGGATCTATCATAAACGATTCCATTATTTCTGTTTTTGTTGTGCCGTTCGCTTTCATTTCTATCATAAGAACCTGACTTCCGGTACCGGCTACAAAAAGATCAAGCGCGCTATTTTTTAAATCCCCGATTGATGGATTTAGTCTAAGTTCGTTGTCTATTTTTCCAATTCTTACGCCCGTTACACAAATATCAACAGGCAGTGATGAGACGAACAAAGCGGCTGAAGCGGCATTTAGACCTATTCTTTGCAAATCAGCTCCTTCCGCGCAGCTTAAGACTGTTACGGTGATTACAACCGGATAATTAAACCCTTTTGGAAAAAGCGGTCTTAGAGATCTGTCTATTATTCTTGCAGTAAGTGTTTCAAAATCACCTGGTATTTTCTCTCTTTTTATAAAACCTCCAGGGATTATTCCAATAGCATATGATTTTTCCAAATATTGAACGGTAAGCGGTAAAAAATCCTCTTCAACAGGTTCGCTGTCGACCGCTACCGCCGCCAAAACAACCGTATCGCCCTCGGTTAATAAAACAGAGCCGTCTGCTTGTTTGGCAACTTTGCCGAATTCGTATTTTTCGCTACAGTTGTTTATTTGAAATTCTTTTTTTTTGTAAGACATTGCGTTTTTCCTTTTAAGTGTTGTTTTCTGCTATTGTTTGCTCTTCAGTCATTGATAGAGCATTAAATTTTGGTAACTCTTTATAATATGCATAAAGATCTATATAGTTTTTTACTTCATGGGCAAAATAAACTCCATCTACTATTTTTTCAAGTTCTTGCGCAATGCTTTCTGCAACTATAGGAAGTGCTACTGCTACTTTTGCGACATTAAGAGCTAACGCTGTTTTTAGTGAAGCCATAAGTGTCATTCCGGTATCTGCACCTTCGTCCACTAGGAGTACATTTTTGTCTTTTAGACTTTTTATCATCTCTCCTTTTCTGTATTTATACAGATATGTTAGTATCTTTTCTTCATATTTTCTTTTTGCTTCGCCGTAAACATAATCATATGTTATATCAAAAGAGTCTATAAGTCTATCGTTTATAACTATTTCTTGAGTTTCGCTTATCATTGCTATAACGCACTCTTTGTTGTTTGGAGCTGTTATTTTTTCTGTAAAAAGATAGTCATGCCTTGCGTCTATTAGCTTTGCTATTTTTTTTGAAAAATAAACTCCGCCTTCGGAAATGGCTAGGACAATCCAGCCCTCTTTTTTCATCTGCCTTAAAGGCATCTGGTTTGTAAGCTGTTCAAAAGCATCTTCTCTGTTTTCAAATAAAATCATCATCCGCCTCCCGTAACTGCGCCACTGGCTGAGATAAGCAGATATTTAAGGTCGTCATCGATAAAGTTAATTCCAAAGCCTACATAAAAATTATTTGTTTTACTGCTTAAAAAATTATCAACACCGGTGTAAAAATTTATATGATTTACGGGTCTATATCTAAAACCTAGCGTTACATGAGGCTGATTGCTTCTTATGTCGTTTACGGCATTCATGTCAAACAAGTCTAGTGAAGCTTTTAGCACATCAAAATCCGATAAGTAGTCAATCCCGACACCCCCGCTGCTCTCTTTTATTCCGGCGCGAAGCACTACATTATCGTATCTTTTCCCCATTTGCGCGGTTATAAAATACTTCCCTTTATCATGAAGCCCTGGTTTGATTATTGAGCCATTGGCATCTGTTTTGCTGTAATCAGCCCCGCTTACTATTTCTAGCAGGTAGTAATTTGAAAGAGACGGCACATATGCGACGACAAAAGAGGTTTTTGTGTATCCGTCTTTTGTAAGGTATTCGCTTTTCATATCAAGCTCTAGTTTTGCTTCTGTCGCTTTTGATACAAATTCATCTATTTTAAGAAACGCCTCTTCTCCCTTTGAGAAAAAGTTTTCCGCAGAAACTATTGCGCCGTTAAGCGGTTTTTGATTTTCTTGCAGAATGGCAGTCAAATTATCTTCAATATTTATAAATTTATCAAACGCAGTAGGCAAGCTTTTGTTTATTGTCGTTCCGGTTATTTTAAATTCGTCACTTGTTGATTCTATGCTGTTTGTCATTGACTTAAAATCATCCAAAATCCCAGGCAATTTTCTATTTAGAGTTTGACTTGCTAGTCTTATATCGTCGCTAGTTTTTGTAATGCTTAATGCCATTAATTTAAAATTGCGAATAGTTTGCTGTAAATCTGTGCTTGTATTATCGTCAAAAATATTATTAAATTTTGATATTAAAATTCTTAACTCTTCTGCTGCATCATTGATTGAGTTGCTCGTTTCGTCTATTGAGGAGTAGATTATGTGATTGCTTATAGTTCCTCTTTCTTTAAGCATTACAGGAGATGAGCCGTAAATAATCTCCACGAATTTTCCGCCAAGTAGTGATTCTTGCTTGATAATTATTGTCGAATCATCGGAAACTTCTACTCCTTTAAACAAAAAAAGACTTAAAACTGGCTTTCCTTGCTTTAAAGAGATTTCATTAATGTATCCGGAATCAACACCGTTTATTTTTACTTTGCCGTTTTTTTCAAGTCCTGTCGCATTGTCAATTACGGCATATATCACATACCCGTCTTTCCCAATATTGGCAAATGTGCTAATCTTTACTGAAAGTACAAAGAGGGCAACCATTGCAAGAAGAACAAATAAACCGACTTTAGCTTCTAACTTCATCCATCTCTTTCATATTCGTATTCATACACTTTTTGTTCAAAGCCAAAAAATGGATTCAAATTTAATTTTAGGTAAATTATATCATTTATCTTTGAATTTATTTCGCCATCTACGAGAGATGGTCTTAACTCTCTATTAAAACTTACCGAAAAATCCCAGCATCTTTTATTGTAAATATATTCAACGCCGTATTCTCTGCTCTCTTGCATTATATTATCATGGCTATAATGGGCG
>JAUPLZ010000110.1 GCA_030836705.1 Campylobacterota bacterium | reverse complement strand
GCAAGATGAGAACAAACAACATCATCTAAGCATGTAGAGTCATAGTTCTAGCTGTTTTAGGACTGGGGTTCGATCCCCCACACCTCCACCATACTTCAATTTAACACAATATAATATATCCATAAGATTCCCAATATACCGACACTTTAATTATCTTTATAGTCTGATACGATACAATAAATTCAATGAAATCTGAAACTTTTAGGGGCCGATTAAGGGGCCTTTCATTTTTTGTCTATTTAAATTACAAAAAAAGCCCCCATATTTCAAAGGATGTATCATGGCGAGAATGACAATTCAATTAAATGCGACAAAGATCAAAGAGGCCAGGCCCAAAGAAAAAGACTATAAACTTTTTGACGGGGGCGGGCTGTATTTGCTTGTCACCACAAGCGGCGGCAAACACTGGAAGTTTAAATACCGATTCAACGGCAAAGAAAAAAAACTATCCATAGGGGCCTACCCTGAGATCTCCCTAGTAAGTGCAAGATTGAAACGTGAGAAGCTAAAAACACTTATTGCCGAAGAAATCGACCCCGGCGAAAAGAAAAAGCAGGCAAAAGCCCAGGCCATACAAACAGAAATCAAAAAAGAGAATACCTTCTATAATGTTTCTCAGCGATGGCTTAAAAACTATAAAAACACTGTGAGCGAAAACCAGCATCAGAGGGTAGAAGGCTTATTTAAAAATCATCTTTATCCGGCTTTGAAAAACAGGCCTATCGATCAAATAACACGACTGGAAATCATAAGCGTCATAGAGCAAATAAAAGAAAAAGGGAAAGCGGATCCCCCAAGACGCGCTCATATGTATCTGAAAAAGGCTTATAGGTATGCCGTCACCCATGAACTTACCCCGCATAATATCGTCGCAGATATTGAGGTCAAAGACATACTGGGCAAAAAGAGTAAACAGCATTATCCAACATTTACAAAAGAAAAAGACATCAAAGGGCTTTTAAATGCCATTGACAGCTATACGGGAGACTATGCCACCAAAATGGCTTTGAAGATACTCCCTTACGTATTTGTTCGCAACTACAATATCCGTAATATGGAATGGAAAGAGATTGATTTTAAAACCAAAGAGTGGATCATCCCTGCGAATAAAATGAAAACCAAAGAGCCTTTTACACTCCCCCTACCTCAGCAAGTCATAGAACATCTAAACGAACTCAAACAGAACGCTACCAGCTCTCTTTATGTTTTTCCTTCACCTATCTATAAAGACCACCCGTTAAGTGATAATACACTCAATAAAGCGTTAAAACGCATGGGTTACGCCAAAGAGGAATTTGTACCGCATGGATTTAGAGCGATGTTCAGTACGATAGCCAACGAAAAAGCCAACACCAAAGACGGCCATAGCTATACGGGTGAAGTGATTGAAGCATGTTTGGCACATAATGAAAAAAACCAGATCAAAGCGGCATATAACCGATCAAATTATAAAGAAGCCATGAGAGGGCTAATGGAATGGTACGCAAACTATTTGAATGAGGTGAAGAATGATACAGTATGAAGGAAATGGTCAAATAAGTATTTTTTTAAGTAGTGGGAATACGTTATATATGACTGAAGATGAAATGCTTGAAATTCATGAGTTAGCTAGTGATTATTATGATGATCTTTATTTAGAAGATGATGAAGAAAATAATATAAAAGCAAACAAACGCCCTTATAATCGAAAACATAGAGTAATGGAACTGTACAATTCCTATAAGCCGGCCTCTAACTCAAAAGCTGAAGCTTTTCGCAAGATTGCCGAACATCTTAATATTACTTACAAAGCTGTAGAAAAGTCATTTTATAAAAAATAATTTATCCTATTTTTAACCCTACTTTTACCCCTACTTTTACCCTTAAATTTTGATCGTTTTAATCCAATACAATTTGATTGTTGCAACATAGCCTAAATAATTTCAAAGCTTGTACAGCTCTTTAGGCTATCAAATTCCAAATCGAGGCGGTAAGTACACAAAGGTATTTACTATGAGTAAAATAGAAAAAAGATGGATGCGTGCCAAGGAAGTAAGTCAATATCTTTCCATCGGGCTTAGTACCGTATGGTTATATGCTAGTCAAGGTCGTTTAACAGCAAAAAAGTTGTCTTCAAGAGTCACAGTATTTGATATAGAGGAGGTAGAACGTCTTTTAGATGGCCAGATGAAAAGCACAGAAAAAAATGGTTCTACACAGCCATGAGATACAAGAGAGCCTACATCGACTCTCTTAATTTATCCGGTGAGAATTTAGAAGCTATGTTTATATATAATGAAGATTATTACATTGAAGTTGTAAAGAACAAAAGTGTATTTGAGCCCAACAAATGGAAAGAAACGTTTGGCAAAAAATTGACACCAAGTATCATTGATGCCAGGATCGTACACACCTGTTTGGGCTTGAAATTGCCGCTTAAAACCTTTGCCATAACTCCAAAAAGACAGACTCTGGAGTTTGCAGGACTTCATGGCTACAATGAACGCTCACAGCTTTTAATGCAAACACTGAATGAATTAAAGAGTTGGTTGCTATTCACATGGGTTACTAGAGGAGACATAGCCATTGATTACATTGGCATGATACCAAAAAAGATCATCAAAAGATTGTCTCAAACAAGAAAGCCAAAACAGGTGGGTCATACTACCTACTGGAAAACCGACAAAGAGAAGAAAACAAACAGAGTCATGGATATAAAAATTTATAGTAAAACAGCTAAAGAGAAATTGGATTATCCGCTTATGAGACTGGAGTTTGTCTTTAAGTCTGAATACCTAAAAAAACTCTATTTCAAAGATCTTCAGACCATCTTTAAAAAGATGGAAAAAACGATCAAAAGAGCTACTGGTTTAAATGTAAAAATTCAAGGTATTGGCTCCCTCGCGTGCACGCGCGTAAGTTAATACCAATAAAATTTACAGAAAAACCCAAGCAAAGCCCCACTACAAGGGGCGTACAGTGAATTTGCATAAATTCCAATGAGAGCAAAAAATATGTCAACGAAAAACGCCATAGAGCTTATCGAAAACGCCTACAATGCAAACCCTGACGATGAAGAGCTGAAAAACATCTATCAGCAAGTGCTTGACAAGCTTGATGAGATGGCGGGTATCTAAGGATTACCCGTGGGAGCATTAACAGACAAATACGAAGCAATACTAAAAAAGCAAGCATGGCACAACAAAGGTACGTTTGACGAAAACAGCGCAGTTATAACAGATAGCGTAAATCAAATAGACATTCAAGAGTTTATTGAACAGTCAATACACAGAACTGTAAACGACGATACCCCTTATGATTTTGGGGTATTATCTGCAAAAGCTATTAAGGCTATACAAAAACATACAGGATTAAATTTATCAGGGTATTCATGTAAAATATATCCATCTTATGTAAGGCATATAAAAAATAGACACCCTGAACAATTGGTGTTGCTGACAAAAATTAATAACATGCTAAATAGCATAAATTATGCAATTAAAGAGATTGGCAAAAACTCAAAGACGGGCAAGACAGAAACATACATATTGTTATTCACAAAGCAGGATGAAAATGTAATAAAACTTGTAAAGATAAGAGATTACGCCAAAAAAGAATTAAGCATAAAAACGATACATGCTCTTGATGAGGCAGACCAAAAACTACCTCTAAGCTTACGGTTATCGTTTGATGCAATTAAGCCCCAAACTCTACGGCATTATCCGAAATCCGATGGTTTTACTCATCAAAAAGATGATAAAAGTATCATACCAAAAAACACAAATCAAGTCAATATGGACGGAGCAGAAACAATGAACATACAAGAATTGCCTCATGAAACCGTACAGATGGACATGGCTTTTATATCGACCATGCTTACAAACAAAGAGCTGAAAGAAAAAGAAACAGAACTAAAAGAAAAGTACGAAAAAGCTAGTAGTATGATTGCAAAATCAAAAATCATAAAAGAATTATCTGATTTAGCCACTATTGAAGAGGGAGCGTTTAGTGACGTTGCTACAAAAACAGCAATGAAAGAGATAGACGATAGCGAAATTTCATTCAGTCTGGTTCCAAGAAACGCAAAAAATCTTACAGTAGGCGACATAATGGAAGCCCCATTATTATTTAGCAAGTATCCACAGCTAAGAAACCTCAAAATAAAACATTTAAAAAGTTCAAGCTTACATAACGGGAAATACAGGCCATCAGAAAACGCATTATACATATCGCCTCCGGATTATTTGGATGAGGAAAGAGAAAAAGAGATTGACGAACGCTTTTATAGCGCCGATGCCAAATACGTTAAAAATGTATTTGGCGACTATGGAACATTGAACATTGTATTGTTTCTAAAAGAAGAAAGCGAATTGAGCGAAAGCGCCCTTGCCAAAAAAAGAGCATATATAAATTTCTCAAATGATCTAAAGAAGCAAAAAGAGAAAGAAAAAAACAGGCTTTCAAGAACATATGAAAGGCAGAAAAGTGTCATATTGCATGAATTGCAGCACGCTATTCAGGAAATAGAAAACTGGGAAAAAGGCGGAGTACCAAAAAATAAAAGTGAAAAAGCATACGAAGAGTACAGGAGCTTATGGGGTGAACAGCAAGCAAGGGCAGCACAGCATAGAATGGATATGACAAAAGAAGAGAAGCAAAAAGAGAGCTGGCAGGACACTCTAAAAAGAGTTGAAAAAAAATATGACAATCCAATTGTAAAACTAAATCATGGAAACAGCGCGGTTATAACGGATAGCATTACGTTTGATATGGCTCCACACAGACATCACATTGCAGAAAAGATGATTGGAATACCACAGGAAATTGAAAAGTTTGGTAGGAATTTTACAAAGTTTAAAGGTAAACCAATAGAAGCAATAGAGCATTTAATAAAAGTCAAGAATGGTCAAGTTAGAGGCGCTATACACAAAGAAGGAATTGGAGATATAGACTTCATATGGGGCAAAATTCTTAATCCTAAAAAGCACACAGGGTATGGATTGGCACATATCATTGACAAGCATGGGGCTGAAGTGGCCAGAAAGCTCCCAAAAATGATAAATTCTTTACCCATCAAAAATAAAACAAGTAATGGGGTAATTTTAGAGGATACGGAGCAAGCTGAAAGAGTTTCTATTCAATTAAAATATATAAAAAAATCAAAAATATGGGTATTGACTGCTTATAACCTAGATGATGATAGTAGTGTAGTTGGCGATACAGCTACTTCTATGCACCTTATTCCTACACTTCCTTGTAATAAGGTGGGTGCATCTAAGTTTACTCAAATCATACCAAAAAACACAAATCAAGTCAACATGGACGGAGCAGAAACAATGAACATACTACAACAGATCAAAACAGAGACCGGCTTACTAGCAAAGAAAAAACTCCTTAAACAATGGAGATCACTGGGGCTACTTCAAAGAAAAAAAGCGCTTAAAGAATACGGCGGAATCAGAAAAAGTTGTGAATAAAATATTCATTGAAAATCATAAAAACTATTTGAGTTTAAAACAAAGATATACACAAAAAATGTATATAAACTCAAAAATATTTATACTTTAAATCCCCTATTTACTGGTGTTTAAATGCAATTTATGTTATTATAACTCAAAATTTAATATTTGAGTTATAATAAATGGCAAAAGAAACTATCGAAAAAGCACCATTTGTATTTGATCACAATTTATATGATTTTCAAGATAATTATAAGTATATTCAAAAGTATAAGGCGGAAGATCATAAAGGGCGATATTTATACTGGGATCAGTTTCGTTGGAGGGTTGCCAAAGGTGATGATCCGCTTATAGCCTGGTGGGCTACCAAATTAGCACGATTTACCCAATATAAAAGTATTCCTTATAGAGACAAATATGGTAAATCCTTTGTATTCTGTACACCTGATACACTGCAAGCCAAATTACATAAAATAACACAGTTTTCTGCTGAAGGGCTGGCTCCTGTAAATTCTATAAAACATAATTATCTTATTTCTTCATTGATCATGGAAGAAGCTATCAGCAGCTCTCAGTTAGAAGGAGCTTCAACAACGCGAAGAGTTGCAAAGGATATGCTTGTTTCTTCAAGGCGTCCAAAAACAGAAGATGAAAGAATGATCCTTAATAACTATCTTCTTATGAGACAGGTGAAACGGGTAAAAAATGAAGAACTTACGATTGATATGATCTTAGATTTTCATCGTATTGCGACACAAGGAACAACACAAAATGCAGTAGTGCCGGGAAAACTTAGGGAAGACAATGAAATAGTTATCACCGATGGGATTGATGGAACTATTGTCCATCAACCGCCTTGTTATACGGAGCTGGAAGATCGTTTGCATTTAGTATGTGAGTTTGCAAACACCGATCATTCGGGTGAAGATGGAGAAATGTTTATCAATCCTATTGTTAAAGGAATTATTTTACATTTTATGATCGGATACGAGCACCCTTTTTCTGATGGAAACGGTAGAACGGCAAGAGCTATTTTTTACTGGTTTATGCTAAAAACAAAATATGATTACTTCGAATATATTTCAATCAGTAAACTATTAAAAGAAGCTCCTGTCCGGTATGGAAAATCATATTTATATACGGAAATAGATGATAATGATTTAACGTACTTTATCTACTACCAAGTAGATATTATCATAAGAGCCATTAACGATCTTTTAGAATATTTACAAGAAAAAAGTAGAGAGTTTGAGGAGATGACAACTCTTTTGCAGGCATCCTCTGTTGGTGATAAATTGAACTTTATCCAGAAAGATATTATTAAAAAAGCTATTAAAAATCCGGGGAGAGTTTTTACGGCGCTGGAAGTGGCGGCAGATTATGATATTGCAGCAAATACTGCCAGAAAGTATCTGAATGAAATGGCCAAATCAAAATTATTGGCCAATTACAAAGACGGGAGAACAGTTGCGTATTTAGCGCCTGCAAATTTATATGAAATATTGAAACGTTAAAAGCTTAGAATTTTATTTTAGGGATCATTCATTTTCAATCAATAGCGCAATAGCGGAAAGTGCACAAAAGTCAAAGAAAACCTGCACCTCCAAAAAAAAGTTTAAAAATCAATCACTTTTCAATCAATAGTGGGGCTTATGCTTCCATTGCCAAACTACGGCTGTATCGAACGATATGGCAAACCTCCCCACTCAAAATCAATCAAAAAACTATCTATCAAAAAACGGTTCAAAATTAGCACTATTTTGAAAAATTCAAAAATTATCGGTCGATTTTCGATGTGTTTTCGGACTATTTTCGGATTTTTACCATGCCCGAAAAAATAATTGGCTTTTTGGCATTTTACAAGTTGAAAATTGCTGCTTTTTTATGCGCCAAAACCACCAAAACGTTACTTTTCTCCGATGGCTTTCTGCTGCACGGCAAGGAGAGATTCGTAGTTTTCTTTGGACTGTTTCACCGCTTCTTCAAAGGCAAATCCGAGCATGACGATCTTGTAGAGGTTTGGCTTGTGTTTTTTCCAGTTTCTGAGTGTTACCGGAGTAATGTCAAGATATATTGCCTTGTCTCTTTGGGTCATTTCCTAGCCTTTTTTATCTAAAAAACTAACCAATATGCCCTGACTTCCCAACAAGTTAAATATTTTCCTTTTTTTCAAATAAAGCGTTAATATTTAACTACTTCTGTAATACAATGGTTAAATATTTTCTAAAAATTACCAAAAAGAGAAAAAAGTAGGGGAAATAATGCAACAGTCCAATCAAAATATCTATGACAAACTCATATCTGCATTTAAGTCAAACAAGTTTCATACTGATGTGAACGGTGATGTGTTTATCGAGAAAGTGATAGATGATATTGTGCATCAAAAGCCGGAACTTATCAGGATGATACTTTCCGATGAGGTATTGAAAAAAGCATTTTTTCAGGAAGTCGAAGGTGTGTTGATCTTTAAACCAAAGGAACTCATCGAAGCGTTGAGTGCGGAGAATAAGTTTTTGCAATCCAAAACAACCTACTCCCAATCTATCGGCTTGACCAGAAAAGATGACTTTATCGTTGCGCACGATGATGTGGTACTGGCATTTCCGTTTAAAGATACGATATTTGCAGGCGGGCAGGAAAAGGATGACGAGAAAAGCAAAGAGAACTTCCTGCACGGCATCATCAACGCAAATGAGATCACAAGGCTGCTTGAACCCAAAGTGATGACCAATATCAAACGCTATAGCAAAGACGGGATAGAAACAAACCCGACTATCACCGAAAATGATAATCTCATCATCAAAGGGAACAACCTCTTAGCTCTTCACAGTCTGCTCGACAAAGCTGATGGCACACCGCTTTACAGGGGCAAAGTCAAGCTTATCTACATCGACCCGCCGTACAACACGGGCAATGACAGCTTTGGATACAACGACAATTTTAACCACTCCACATGGCTAACTTTTATGAAGAACAGGCTGGAGGCGGCAAGGGAGTTTTTGAGGGATGACGGGGTGATCTTCGTCAGTATCGATGATAATGAACAGGCGTATCTGAAAGTATTGATGGACGAGATTTTTGGGAGGGAAAATTTTGTTGCACTCTTTCCAAGAATAACAAAAAAGGCTGGGAAAACCACTGATTTAATTGCTAAAAACACTGACTATCTTTTAGCTTATAGTAAGACAAATCAAATTGTATTAAACAAAAATAAATTTGAGGACAAAGAGTATAAATGGACAGATGAATTTGAACATGAAAGAGGAAAATATAAATTAAGTCAAACACTTGATTATAATTCAATTCAATATTCAAAATCGCTGGATTATGAGATCGTTATCAATAATGAAATATTCTATCCAGGTGGGGTTACAAAAGAACAAATGCTTGAAAGACAATCAAAAAACCCTGATAGAGATTCATGTTGGAGGTGGTCAAAAGACTTATTTGATTTTGGCTACAAAAATGGATTTATCGTTGTTAAAGAAAGCAAAAACGGTAAAAGAATATACACAAAAACCTATCAAAATGCTACTATAGGCAAAAATTCAATTGGATATTTTATTGAAATCACTGAGAGAACAAAAACTACATCAACTCTTGAATTTGTAGAGAATGTCTATTCTAATG
>JAUPLZ010000109.1 GCA_030836705.1 Campylobacterota bacterium | reverse complement strand
CAAAGAGTTGTCATCGGCTCTGCATGGAAAGTATCCGTAAATGACGGTCGGTTCAAAAAGTTCCTCTAAAAATAGCTTTTTTAATCTCTCATAAGCCGGCACTATAACCTCATCAGTCTGCTTTTTATACGCCTCTTTTGTCATGCCTTTTGATTTAAAACCCCATCTTTGTTTAAAAAGATTTTGGTGGTTTAGCCACTTAAAGGCAAGCTCTTTATCGAACTCTTTGAATACTTTTCTTCCCCAAAAAGGCGGCGTGTAATCTTCGTGCTTTTCCAAAGGCGTGACTTTTTCGTATGGAATATGCTCTATTATTTTTTCTTTTGGCTTGATAATCTCTTCTTTTTTGTTGCCGTGAAGGTTTGTATCAAGATTGCCTTTTTCCACTCTGCTCATAGCAGTAATTCCGTCAAACGCATCTTTGCAGTAAAAAATAGCTCCGTCATAATTTGGTCTGCAATACTCCTCGATAAAACTAGAAGTAAGAGCGGCGCCGCCTAGCATAACCGGTACATTTATATTTTTGTTTTTTAACTCTATTAGGTTTTCTTTCATAACAAGCGTGGATTTTACAAGCAATCCGCTCATGCCTATTGCGTCTGCGCCATGCTCTTCGTATGCTTTGATAAAATCCTCTATATCCGCTTTTATGCCTATGTTTATTACGCTGTAGCCGTTATTGGTAAGGATAATATCGACTAGGTTTTTGCCTACATCGTGCACATCTCCTTTGACGGTTCCTAAAACAATAGTGGTTTTTTTGCTTGCATTTTCTTTTTTTGGCAAAAACGGATTAAGAAAATCAACTCCGGCTTTCATAACCTCTGCCGATTGCAAAACAAAAGGAAGCTGCATTTTTCCGGAGCCAAAAAGTTCACCTACGACTTTCATGGCATCTATTAAAATCTCGTTTATGATTATTTCCGGCAATATTTCGTCTTTTGCTGTTTTTAAGAGCGTAAGCATTCTCTCTTTTTCGCCGTCGATTAGGAGCTGCTTGATTTTTTCTTTTGTCGAGAGCTTTGAAAATTCATCATCGGTTGTTTTTATACTCTCTTCGCCCTCTTTGGATTTGAAATACTCTATAAATTTAAAAAGCGGATCACCGTTTTCTCTTTTGTTAAAAAGCAAATCTTCGCACACTTTTTTATCTTCTTCGCTGATTTTGTGCATAGGAAGCGTGTGTGCTACATTGACTATCGCCATGGTTAATCCGGCGTTTACGCAGTGGTGGACGAATACCGAGTTTAGATAAAATCTAGCTGTTTTTGAAAGCCCGAATGAGATGTTTGAAACCCCAAGCACCGTTCCTATTTCAGGATATAGAGATTTTAACTCTCTTATGGCTTCAATGGTTTCGATTGCCGCTGTGTGGTACTCTTCTTCGCCGCTTCCGACGGTAAAAGTAAGAAGGTCAAAAACGAGATTATCGCCTCTTAAACCGTGAACTTCGGTCGCTCTTTTGTAAATTCTCTTTGCGATTTCTACTTTTTTTTCTCTTGTTTTTGCCATTCCTTTTTCATCAATCGCAAGACAAACAAGAGCAGCTCCCCATCTTTTTGCAAGAGAGCATATTTCATCAAATCTTTCTATGCCGTCTTCTAGGTTTACGGAGTTTATTATCGCTTTGCCGCCTATGTTTGCAAGCGCTGTTTTTAAAGCTTCTATTTGCGTGGAGTCAGGCATTAGAGGAAGCGAGATTTTTTGGGCGTATCTTGAGATAACCTCTTGCATATCTTTTGTCTCGTCTCGCCCTGCAAACCCTACGCTTACATCTATGCCGTGCGCGCCTGCCTTTACTTGTTCTTGAGCGACGCTTATGATGGAGTCATAGTTTTCTTGAAGCAAAAGCTCTCTAAATGCTTTTGAGCCTGTGGCGTTTGAGCGTTCGCCTATTAGAAACGGTGCCGGGGTTTGAGTTAGCTCTACCGATTGAAAGAGCGATGCTATCGAAGCCGGTTGGAAGCCTGTCGGTTTTTTTGGTTTTTGGTTTTTTACCGCTTCGCAAAGTGCTCCAATGTGTTCTGGAGTAGTTCCGCAGCAACCGCCTAGAATTGCTACGCCGTCAATATCTGCAAACTCAAGTTCTAGTTTTGCAAATTCATCCGGACTCATAGGATAAACGGTTTTTCCGCCTATGTTTTGAGGAAGTCCCGCATTTGCGTGTACTGATATATTTCTATCCCATCTTGAAGATAGGGATTTTATGTGCTGTTTTACCTCTTTTGGTCCTGTTCCGCAGTTAAAACCTAGTGAAAAAATATCAAACGGTTCTAAAATAGTAGCTATAGTCAAAGCGTCTGTTCCGATAAGCATCGCTCCGCTTAATTCCATCGTGACAGAAACCATTATCGGCAGTTTTTTATTTGTCTCTTTTAGTGCATCGCTGCAAGCATGCAAAGCGGCTTTTATTTGCAAAGGGTCTTGGCAGGTTTCTAATAAGAATAAATCAATCCCGCCTTCAATAAGCGCTTTTGCGACTATCTTGTATCCTGAATACATAAGTGCATAGCTGATGTGTCCAAGCGATGGAAGCTTCGTCCCCGGACCTATTGCTCCGGCTACAAAACGAGGCTTGTCACTAAACTCACCGCAAGCTTCTTTTGCTATTTTTGCTCCGGCAAGCGCGTTTTTGTATGTGTTTTTTTCAAGATTATAATCTTCTAAAACCCAAGGAATTGAGCCAAAAGTGTTGGTTTTAATGATATCAGCACCGGCTTTTAGATAGTTTTTGTGTATCTCTTTTATTGCCTGCGGATAGGTTTCATTTAGGAGTTCGTTGCATCCGTATGCGTTTTGCCATACGCTTTGAGGTATGTCAAGTTTTTGAATCTCGGTACCCATTGCGCCGTCGATTATTAGTATTTTTTCGTTGATTAAATTTTCTAAAGTCATGAGGCGCCATTATACCAGCAATAAGGAAAAACCAATATAATGTATCTTACAAAAAGGGTAGTGGTGGATAATGCGAGTAGGTGTTGATATTTTAAAAAAGCTTTTGCTTATTTTTTTCTTTCCGGTTGCAATAATTCTTTTTAATATGTATAAACATACCAGCGAAAAACTTATTGCCTATAAAGAAGCAGGCGATGTAAAAAAAGCGGCTTTTGTTGTAACAAGAGTGGGTGCGATAGCTCAT
>JAUPLZ010000108.1 GCA_030836705.1 Campylobacterota bacterium | reverse complement strand
TGTTCTACTACGAAAAAGGGGCGATAAAGGCATGGTATGGGGTGTATGAGATCAAAGCTACAGAAGAGATGATAGAAATGATTTTGGATACCGGACTCGGAGCGCATGCAATGCAAGGATTGGGGTTTGTGGAGGTCGTGAAATGACTTGCTATAAACTTGGGATGGTTGATAAAGAAAATTTTAAAGTTTTGAAGGTGAAATTACGTGAATTATATGATCTGTAGTTACCCTCTGCAAGTAGAGGTGGGCCTGAAGGAATTTGTAAATGCAGCATATCACAAAGTGTATAAAATAAAAAGTCAAAAGGTCGTTAAGTATGGGTGATATTATAACAACATTTGCGAAGATAGGAACTTGCTATCTTGAGGATGAAAAACGAGTTAAAAATAAAGCGTATGAGTATGAAAAAATCAAAGTTTATCTTTTTGATATAGAGATACATACGATTGAGCCTCATTTAAATATTGCCAAAGAGGATTTGATTATTAGTCGTTTTGGTATCGGGGCGAATAGTGGTAATCTTTTTCCAAATATGCCTTTTATTTCCAAAGAAGTCAATAGGGACTACCCTAAGTTTATAAGAAGTGTTCTTAAATCAATTAATAATTTTCTTACTTATTTTTCTCAAGCGGAAATACTAAAGGATAAAAAGCTTCAACTTCTTTATGGAATAGAGAATAGAAAATTTGCTCATTTAATGAAACTTACCTTTGCAGCCGACAAACAAAAAATGAGTTTGGTCGACTATGGCTATCATTTCAATACATTTTGCAAAGACACCAAAGGTTTTTTTGAAGATATCAAAGAGACTATTGTTAATTTAGATGAATACAAAAAAGAAACTGGTATTAAAGGAAAAGTTGCAACCTACTTCTCTCTCGCCTATCAAGGGCAACCTGTTTCTGCTTATTATAAAGAGATTTTTGATACCCATTTAAACAAAAGCGATGAAGCGACACTTTACGGATATGACATGTTGACTAATCATACGGGCATTGGCGGAGATGCAAATTTGGCATTTTGCTCAACCAATGAAATGCCAGCGGCGCTTAAGTCTATTAAACTCCATCTTCTTCCCCTTTCTTTTGGCAGCGCTAAAAAAGTAAAGATCGGATTTGATGCGATGGATAAGCTGTTTTCTCACAATTTTTATGGTTTAAAAATGGGAATAATGCCTATACTTCTAAATGATACTAATGAGTATAAAGAGATTTTAGAGATTTTAGAAAAAGCCTCCAAAGGCGATATTACAGAGATTCGGGAGGGGGAAAGTTATATCAATGAATATTTAGAAGATGCGGCTTACAGTGAAAAAGGCTTACCGATCCTCAATACAATTTTATTTTATAATAAAAGTAATGCAGCAGTAGATGTGTTGTTGCAAATCGATGATGTACTCCCCTCCTATATCTCCTATATCTCTGAGCAGATGGGTCGCTATAATATTAAAGCTTTTAAAAACAAGGATGAAAAATCTCCCAATGAAGAGACGATTTATATGCACACAATTTTTGAGGATAGATTGGAGATTATGAATCTGCTTCTTGCACCTGTTAAGATCGATAAAGATATGCTTATTCAGAAATTTTCACAACTTATCTATTGGGGAAGCATGAATAAATCCTACGCCTATCCTGTCGAGTGGGGAAAGTATTTCAACGGATATTATTACGGCAGAAGTATAGAGGCAATTTGTCGATATTTAGGACTTTTGAATGAGATCAAGAAGCTAAAAGAAAATTTTATACTACAAAAGGAGATTGATGTGGAAGAGATAAGCGATACAAAAGAGATGATATCAAAATTGTTAGAAGATAGTAAGTTTTTGGATAATGAAGTACTTAAAAGTGCCTATTTATTAGGAATGCTTTCTGGAGCTTTGATGAATTGGCAATATGGAGTGAGCAGTAACAGCTCATATGAAAAATGGCTTAACAATAGCGGAGCAATCACTAAAGATAGCTTAGATAGGATCTGGAAAAAAGCAGAAGAGACGATTCGCAAACTCAGTTCAACTTCAGGCAAAGGAAATAAAACAGTTAATGAGATAAAAGAGGCGGTTATCGCCTCTTTGGCAAATGCTTTAAGCTATAAAGGCATTGTAAAAAGTTCTTATGTTTCATTGGCTTTTGCGATGGGGGGCAGTGACTATACAAAATATATTAAATCAACAACAAAAGAGGAGAAGTAAGATGTTAAAAAAAGAGATACTGTTTTTGTGGGATGGTGAGAACTGGAATCCTAGCGGCGATATGCTTAATAGCAATGCTCCAAGTATCGTTGAGGAGACGGGCAGAGCCGAAGCAACCGATGTGAGAATCAAGCGGACTATTCGAGATGAGCTTATTAAAACTGAGGGGGAAGGTGTAGTCTTTATCAAAGAGTACAAACGAGATGAGAATGTACTCGATTGCAAAACAGCGATTCGAGAAAATGAAATTAATATCAAACAAAGTAAAGCTGATTTAGAAAAAGAGATACTGGAACGATTTTTAGACATAAGAGCTTTTGGTGGCGTATTGCCAATTTCAGATAAAGATGAAAAGAAAAAAGACAAAGAGATAACGACTGCAGGAGTGCAATTTACAGGACCTGTACAGTTTAGAATGTCAAAAT
>JAUPLZ010000107.1 GCA_030836705.1 Campylobacterota bacterium | reverse complement strand
TGGAAGTAAGTAAATATATCTATATCCTAAAAGATATAAGCAATGAAGATATTATAAAAATGACAAGCGATGTTGAGTTTTTGGAGTTTAAAGAGGGTGAAATTGTTTTTGAAGACAAAGAAGAGTCTGATGAAATCTATTTTTTGTTAAGAGGCATGCTTGCTGTGGATGTGAAAAAAGGCGATGAATACAAAGAAATAGCCTCTATTAAGCCGCTTGAGCTTTTTGGAGAGATGGCGTTTGTATCAAAAAAACCAAGAAATGCGAGAATAAGGTCTGTCAGAGAGCAGAGCACTATAATTAAATTTGTAATAGACGAAGGAGCTTATGAGCCTTCGCTGTGCTACTCTTTTATGAAGCTTTATAAAAATATAGCTACCGTTATCGCAAAAAAACTCGAAACCTCAAACGACGGACTAAAATAAGCCCGCCATTTTATATGTTAAAAAAGATAGAGTGTAAGCCGTTGCTGTTGTGAAAACTATAAGATATCCAAGATATTTATAACCGCCTGCCTCTTTTGTAAAAACAGCCGATGCCGCCAAGCACGGAAGGTAAATCATTACAAAAACGATAAAAGATAAGCCGGAGGCAAACGAGATGTTTTTTCTTATCTCTTCGGCTAAACCGTTACTTGTTTCGTCCACATTATCGCCAAGGGAATATAATACCCCAAGAGTAGCAACTATAACCTCTTTTGCAGCAAGTCCTGTTTCAAGCGCTACCGTCATCTGCCAGCTAAAGCCAAGCGGTTCAAAAAACGGCTGAGTAGCTTTTCCTATCATTCCAAGATAACTCTCCTCAAGAAGTTTTTTCTTTAGCTCATTGCCAAGCTCTAATTTTTCGCTCTCGCTATTTAAAAGCTCTATTTTTGCATTAAAACTATCTGTAATTTCACTATTTTTTGGATAAGAGCTTGCAAACCAAATAAGGACGGAAGCTCCCAAAATAAAAGTACCGGCTTTTTTAAGGTACATTAATGATTTTGTGTAGACTATATGCCAAAGCAGTTTTAAGGACGGCATTCTGTATTTTGGCATCTCCATAACAAAAGGTTCGCTTGCGCCTTTAAATACCGTTAGTCTTAAAAATTTTGCCGCCGCCAATCCAAGCAAAGCGCCAAAAATATAGACAAAAAAAAGTATATTTCCGGCATCTTCTTGTGAAAAAAACGCACCGATAAAAAGAACATAAACAGGAAGTTTTGCGCCGCAACTCATAAAGCTGATGATAAAAAGAGTTATCATTCTATCTTTTTCGTTTTTTAAAGTTCTAGCAGACATATAAGCCGGCACCGAGCAGCCAAAGCCTGTCACAAGCGGAATAAACGACTTTCCGTGAAGTCCAAATTTGTGAAAAAATCCATCAAGTAAAAAAGCGATTCTTGACATGTATCCTGTGCCTTCAAGCAGCGCAATGCCAAAAAATAAAATCATAATATTGGGCAAAAAAAGCACAACAGCGCCCACGCCCGCAATAATGCCGTCGCCAATAAGCGATGCAAGAGTTTCGTTTGGTATAAAAGAGATGGTTTTTTCGCTTAAAAATGAGAAAAAACTATCTATGTATCCCATTGGAATTGAGCCAAGTTCAAAGGTGGCTTGAAATAAAAACCACATAAAAAACAAAAATATAGGAATTCCTAGATATTTATTTATAAGAACTGCATCGATTTTTTGAGTCGGTGTTTTTTTGTCAACTTTTTTTTCTAAAACAGCTTCCGTGAAAGCACCCTTTGCAAACGCATGTTTTTCTTCAGTAAAAATCTCATTAATATCTTTTGTATCAAAATGCAAATATATATGTTCATGCGATTTTTTTACAATATCTCTAAGTTCTATCCAGATAGGCTCTTCGTGAATTTTCTTAAAAAATTCCTTATCGTCTTTTAGGAGTTTTACGGCTATTGCTCTAGCATCTAACTCGCTTTTGTAATTTCTCTCTCGAAGAAAAATTATTATTTTTTCTATCTCTTCTTCTATGGCGTCGCTAAAAACAAGTTTTGGAAAAATCGTAATATTTTCATATGTTTGGATAATCTCTTTTAGAAGGTTGTTTATGCCTTTTTTTGTTGAAGCGGAAACTTTTACACAAGGCACGCCCATGATTTTAGCTAAATTTTTTTCGTCTATTTCTATCTTCTCTTTTTCTGCTTCATCACTAAAATTTAGAGCAATAATCATTTTTTTATTAAGCTCAAATAGTTCTGCCGTTAAAAGAAGGTTTTTTTCCAGATTTGTTGAATCAACGACATTTAAAATAAGATCATAATCATGCTTTAAGAGAAAATCTTTTGTTACTTTTTCATCCAAAGAGTAATCGTTCAAAGAGTAAGTTCCCGGAAGATCTACAACCGTAAATCTATATCCTTCGTATTCAAAAAACGCTTCAGCTTTTTCTACTGTAACCCCCGTAAAATTACCGACATGCATTTTTGCGTTGCTGATAGAATTAATCAGCATACTTTTTCCTACATTGGGTTGACCGACAAGGGCGATTTTTATATTTTTACTTCTATGCATTTTGCTTCCTCTGCTCTTAGCGCAAGCATCGTGTTGTTTACGATAATTTTTATAGTTTTTTTTGCCGGAGCACACTCTGCTATTGTTATCTTAACGCCTCTTAAAACGCCAAAAGAGATTAGTCTATCTTTTAGGGTTTGTTCGGCTGTTATTTTTGTAACAACGGCAGTTTGATTTTTTTTAAGGTCACTAAGTTTCATTTTTGTTTCTCCAATATCCAAAAGGAAGTCTAGAGAATATATCCTTAAAACAAAATAGTATTGATAATTATTATCAAAAAACTGCTATAAACTATATTAAATCGAATGTTTCATATAATCGCAAATAAAATAAAAACTAGATGGATGGATATGAAAAAACTTCTTTTAATACTTTTGTTTGTGATAAATATTTTTGCTGCCGATGAGGAAAAGCTTATTAGTATGGTTATGCAAAACCCTTCACTGCTTGATACTCCCCAAGGAGAGATGTTGTTAAAGCAATACGGTTTGACAAAAGAGCAGGTTACGAATATGATAAATAGCAAAAAAAGCCCTAGCGGCGATAAGTTGGCAAAAGATTCAGTAAAAACAAAAAACAATATAGTTGTTTCGGATAATAACGAAAGTGATATTGAGGCATTAAAGCTAAAAGAAGAGATAAAAGATAAGCTTTTAAGTGAGTATGAAAAAATAATAGACCAAGAACTTGATAATAAAATTACCCTTGAAAGAGAAGAAAAGCTAAAAGAACTTCAAAAAGAAAAGGCAAAAATTCATCCGTTTGAATATATAAATTCCGAAACAATCATGGATGATCTTAAGAAAAAACAGCACAAAAAAGAGGCAAAAGAGCTAAAAAGATTTAGTGACGGTTTTTTTGCCAATAAAAATCAAATAGACTCCACTTCGCTTCCGGTGCCGGAGTGGTATGAGATTTCTATAAATGACGGATTTTTGGTCACTTTGTTTGGAATAAAAAACGAGTCATATAATCTAAAGGTAAAATCAGACGGTACTATATCAATTCCGTCATACGGTCCTTTGCAAATAGCAGGTAAGAGCTATAAAGATGCAGAGCAATTAATAAAAGATATTTTTAAAAGGACTTTTCCAAACAATAGCGTGGTTGTTACAATAGACCAATATTCAACTATGCAAGTTAGCATAACAGGCGATGTTAAGGCGCCGGGAGTTTATAATCTTTCCTCTTTGAGTACATTAAAAGAGGCTCTTGTTGCGGCAAACGGGGTGAATGCGACAGGGTCTGTCAGGGAAATAGAGATAAAGAGAAACGGAAGGGTTTTTAAAAAAATTGACCTGTATGATTTTATAATAAGCGGAAATAGTAAGGATATGGTGTTTTTAAAAGCCAACGATGTTGTTTTTGTTCCAGTAGCCAAAAATCTAGTTAAGATTGAGGGAGAGGTAAAAAGAGAAGCTATTTACGAGCTTAAGCAAAATCAAACTCTTTTTGAACTTTTGGAAATAGCTGGCGGGCTTACTCAAAAAGCAAACAAAGAGATGATATCGATTGCAAGATATGGAGATGATAATAAAATAGCTCAATTAAGCGCATCGCAAAAAGATGCAAAAAGTATTGCCTTAAAAGATATGGATAGTATTTATGTCTATCCGATTAATGAAGAAAATTCAAATAGTGTTTTTGTATACGGCAATGTTTTTAATCCTGGTGTTTGGGAGTTTTCCTCAAAAACAAAAAGTGTCGGGGCGCTTTTTAATGAATATATAAAAAAAGACAGCGATATAAAAAATCTATTTTTGCCAAATACATTTTTTGAGTACGGAATTATAAAAAGATACGACAAAAACCTCTCGTATAAAATTATAAAGTTTAATTTGCAAGAAGAGCTTGACGGTGCAAGCAAAACAGAGCTTTTGGCGCAAGATGAGATATATATATTTGATAACAAAATCATAAACGGTTCTGAATTTGTAGAAATCTTGGGAGAGCCTATCCTAAAACCGGGAAAATATATGTATTTTGACGGCATGAGTGTTGAGGATTTGATCTATGCCGCTGGGGCTGTTGAAGGCGCTATTATTGATAAAGAGAAAATAAAAGTAAGATCAGCTTCTGTCAATATTAAAAAAACCCCATTTTATAAACTCAGCCCTTATGATGATGTGGTTGTTTATGATGAGAATTTAACAAAACCAAGAAAGTATGCGAATATTTATGGAGAGATTGTTAAGCAAGGCGCTTATGAGATAAATGAGAGCTCAACCCTTATGGATTTAGTTCAAATGGCAGGCGGGCTTACTCAAAAAGCGGCAAGAAACAAAATAGAGATTACAAAATATATAGTCAAAGATAATGTGCGAGAGAAAATATTAAAAATATACGATAAAGATATTGATGAGCTTACAAGCTTGGCTATTGATGAGTTTGACGAGGTTAGAATATTTAAGATACCAAAATGGAATGAAAGACAATCGGTTGTGTTAAAGGGCGAAGTCAAATACCCAGGAGAGTATGTTATATACACCGGTGAAAGACTCTATGATGTGATAAAAAGAGCTGGCGGATTTACGGAAGATGCGTTTTTGGAGGGTTCTATTTTTTCAAGAGAGTCTTTAAGAATTTCTCAACAAAAAGAGCTAAAAAACTCTCTGTTTACACTCAAGCAAAATATAACAAGTCAATCGCTAAGCGCTACGCAATATGGCGGACAAAGAGCTTCTACGGCAGAGTTAGTTTCACTAATAGCCGAGCTTGAAAGACAAGCAGATGAATATGCTCCGCAAGGAAGGATAGCGCTTGAAATTACTCAAAAAACAGTGAGTAATGTGGATTCGCCGAATAATATTATCCTTGAAGATAAGGATGTTTTGTATGTTCCTTCCAAGCTAAGTACTGTAACTATAATCGGAGAGGTGTTGTCTCAATCTACAGTCGTTTATCAAGAAGGTGCAGAGGTTGAAGACTATATCAATCTAGCGGGCGGGCTAAAAGAGAGTGCAAACGAGGATGCTATATTTATAATTCATGCAAACGGAATGACTGAAAAAGCTTCAAAAGGATGGTTTGCGGCGTCCGCAACCGTAAAAAAAGGGGATTCGATATTTGTTCCGCCTACAATTGATACATTTTCAAATATTGCAGCCGCAAAAGATATAACAAGTATTATTTATCAAATGGCTCTTGCTGCGGCATCGCTTAAAGTCATAGGCGCTCTATAAAAAGGATAAATTGATGAACGAAAACATGGCGCAAAACCAAAATAACTATATTCAAGAGGATGAAATAGACTTAAGGGAGCTTTGGAATACTATATGGTCAAATAAGTGGAAAATTATAATTTTTTCATTTATCGTTACAGTTGCTACCATTTTTTATGCGCTTAAATTGCCTAATATTTATAAATCAGAGACGCTTTTGGCACCATCAGATCAAGACGCAGGCGCGAATCTAGGCGGTCTTTCTGCGCTTGCTGGGCTTGCTGGTGTTAGTATAGGCGGCGGCGGCAAAATACCTGTTATAAATAAAATGGGTACGCTAAAAGATAATTATATTTTTAATGAAAATATAATAAAAAAGCACAACCTTTTGCCAATTTTGATTAAGGATTTTGACAAACTTGATAAAGAGCAAAAAGAAATGGCAATGTTTGACGGATATAAGGCTTTAACCAATATTGTAACTATTGCAGATGATAAAAAAAGCGGTCTTATTAGTTTAAAGGTCGAACATGAAGATAGAGAGTTTGCTTATAAGCTTGTAAATATCTATCTTGATGAATTAAGTGAGACGATAAGAAAGCAAGAGTTGCAAAACATTGACGAAAAGATAGGGTATTACAATCAAGAGATAGAAAGAGCTACGGATGCCTCTTTAAAAGAGCAGTTAAGCAAGCTTGCAAGCGCGCTAATACAAAACAAAGTTCTGGCAAAAGCTAGCAAATATTATGGAATGGAGCAGATTACAAAGCCATTTGTTGTAACTG
>JAUPLZ010000106.1 GCA_030836705.1 Campylobacterota bacterium | reverse complement strand
TATAGGTATAAGAGGAAGTTTTTCATAATCTTTCATCTGCGAACATGGGTGCCATATGTATTTTAAATCTTCTTCTTTTATTTTTTGATTGTTCAAAATAACCCTTTAAATAATGCATTTTTAATCACTTTTGCAATAGAATAAGCAAAAAATACTAAAGGCTTACTTATATGATAACTTGGATGCAACAAAAAAAGAAAATGTTAGTTGTTGTTATGTGGATAACCGTACTTGCTTTTGTTGGAGCCGGTTTTGTGGGGTGGGGTAGCTATCAGTATGGTTCAAAATCATCTAGCGTTGCAAAAGTTGGAGATGTTGAGATAAAAAGAGCAGAATTGCAAAATGAATATAATAGGCTTTATAGTTATTATTCTCAGTTGTTTGAAGGTGAGTTGCCGCAAGAACAAGCGGATGAGCTTCAGAAAATTGCAATGCAAAGACTAATAGACCAAGCATATCTTATGAATCTTGCAGATAAATTTGGAGTTGTTGTAAGTGATGATGAAGTTGCAAGTGCGATAGTAAATATGCAAGATTTTAAAAAAGACGGTGTTTTTAATAAAGAGTTTTATATAAGTGTTTTAAAAAATGCAAGAATTAGCGTGGAAGATTTTGAAAATAGTATAAAAAGAGATATTTTACTCAATAAAATAGTTAATTTGTTTGATTTTAATCTTTTAAATAGTGAAAAAAGTGCTATTTTGTCTTCAGTATTTTTAGCGGACGATATTTCAATAAAAACAATAGATGAAAAAGATGTAAAAATTTCTATAAGCGATAAAGAAGTAGAGGAGTTTTGGAGTAAAAGCAAACAAAACTATATGAGTGAGCCATCTTATGAAATTAGTTATATTGAAGTAAAAAAATCAAACTTTGAAGCAAGTGAAGAAGAGGCAAAAGAGTATTTTGAGAAAAATAGAGCAGAGTTTGCAACTCTTGAACATGCGCCAAATTCATTTGAAGAAGTGAAAGAAAAAGCTATCGATTTGGCTAAACTTAAAAAAGCAAAAACTCAAGCACTTAAAGAGAGAATAGCATTCAAGAAAGATGGTGTCGATTCTATAAAAACAAAAAAAATATATCTTACTAACGATATGATTCCTTTTGAAGATATGCAAGAGATTGAAAGTAAATTAACAAAAGAAGTTTCAAAACCTATTCAAACAAAAGATGGTTTTGTTGTTTTAAAAGTGCTCAATAGATTTGCGCCTGAGCCTCTAATTTTTACTGATGCAAAAGAGAAGGCTAAAGGCGATTTGAAAAATCAAAAGATGCAAGTTTTATTGGAAGAGTCGGCTCAAAAAGAGGTTAAAAATTTTGAAGGCAAAAGAGTTGGATTCGTAACAAAAAATGATGTAGATATGTTAAGCCAGCTCTCAGCTGAAGAGGCTTCATTTTTTTTAAACCAGTTGTTTGGCTCTCCTAAAAAAACCGGATATGTAAAACTTGATAAAAAGATAGTTTTATATAAAATTTTGGAACAAAAGTTGTTTGTAGATAATAAAATAGAGGAAAATGTAGATTTTATTGAGTCAAACTCAAAACAAATAAAGAAGTCACTTATTGATGTAGAGATTATAAAACATCTGCAAAAAGAGTATAAAGTTCAGAAATACTACGAAGGAGTTTAATGTCTTCAATATTAGCTATCGATATCGGCTCTACTAAAATATGCACTCTTATTGCTGAATACAATAATGATAAATTGCATATAACCGGCGCTGGAATATCAAAAGCTCAAGGTCTTAAAAAAGGCTCGATTGTAAATATTGATCTTGCATCAAAAGCTATTAAAAAATCAATAGGGGATGCTACAAGGGTTGCTGGGACTGTTTTAAGAAAAGCTTATGTTTCCATATCTGGCGCATATACAAAAAATCTAAAAAGCTTTGGAATAGTTAATGTTCCAAATAGAGAGATAACGGTAAAAGAAGTAAACAGGGCTATGCAAACAGCGCTTTATAATGCAAATATACCTGTCGAATATGAACTTTTACATGCCTTGCCTTATGATTTTAGGGTTGACGAGCAGGATAATATTCAAGATCCAGTCGGCATGAGCGGGAGTAGACTTGAGGTTAGTGTTTATATTGTGGCTATCCAAAAATCAACTCTTGATAATCTTAGAAAAACAGTTACTTTGGCAGGAGTTGAAATACAAAGCATTGTTCTTAGCGGATATGCTTCTAGTATTGCAATTTTAAATGAAGATGAAAAAGATTTGGGTGTATGCGTTATAGACCTTGGAGGCGCTACTAGCGATTTGGTTATCCATCTTGGAAATGCCATTAGATATCATGACTTTTTAGGCGTTGGCGGTTCTCATATAACCGGAGACCTCTCCATGGCGCTTCACACTCCTCTTGGTTCTGCCGAAAAAATAAAAATAGAACACGGTTCTTTGCTCTCTCAAGAGAATTCCATTATAGAGCTGCCAATAATAGGGAATGAAAATTCAATGCAAGAGGTCTCTTTGGAAGTTGTTTCAAATGTGATATATGCAAGAGTTGAAGAGACTTTAATGATTCTAGCAAAACAGATTGAAAAAAGCGGTTTTAAGAATCAATTGGGATCTGGTATTGTGCTCACTGGCGGTATGACAAAATTAGAAGGTATGCACGAGATTGCCAGTCCGATATTTGACAATATGCCTGTTAGAATTGCAAAATCAAAAAATATAGAAGGTCTTTTTGATTCATTAAAAGATCCGGCATTTTCTACTGTTTTGGGGTTGGTAAGATATGGAGCCGGAGAACACACTCTTTATGAAATAGATTCAAATAAGCGGTTATTAGCAAGGGATGAAATTGCCGAAAATGCAGTCAAAATGCCTTCCGGTGAAGAAAATTACAGCAATAAAAATGAAATAAGTGAAGAAAAAAATGAAAATATTGCCGATATTATGATTAGTAGTGATTCAAAAGAGGGCACAAGCGATTTTTTTAAAAAAATGTGGCGTAAAGCTACACAAATATTTTGACAATGCTAAAAAGGGGTGAGAAATGAGAGAGCAGTTGTTTTCAATAGATGAGAAAAATGACGATAAAATAGCCAATATTAAGGTCATAGGCGTTGGCGGCGGCGGCGGCAATATGGTGAACTATATGATAAAACAAGGTTTTTCGGCTGTGGATTTAATTGCCGCAAATACCGATGCTTTAGCTCTTAGAGCTTCATTGGCGCAAACAAAGGTACAGCTAGGCGCAAAGCTCACTAGAGGTTTGGGCGCTGGCATGAAGCCGGAAATTGGGTATCAAGCTGCAGAAGAGAGCTATGAAGAGCTTGTTGCTAAATTTAAAAATAGCGACTTGGTTTTTATAGCAACAGGTCTTGGTGGAGGAACTGGCACTGGAGCTTCTAGTGTTGTTGCTCGTGCTGCAAAAGATGCCGGAGCCATAACAGTCGCTGTTTGCACCAAGCCTTTTACATTTGAAGGACCAAAGAGAGCAAAACTTGCCAAAAAAGGCTACGATGAATTAAAAGAAGAGTGCGACTCAATGATTGTCATACCAAATGATAAGCTTTTAGCCATTATTGATAAAAACATGGGATATGATAAGAGTTTTCAAATGGTAGATGATGTGTTGGCTAAGGCAGTTAATGGTATAACAAATATTGTTTTATCCTCTTCAAATCAAGGTATAAACACGGATTTTGCAGATTTAAAAACAATCTTAAATAATAAGGGACTCGCGCTAATGGGCGTTGGTCACGGTAGTGGTGTTAACTCTGCAAAAGATGCTATCAAAGAGGCTATAGAGTCACCGCTTTTGGATGAAGTTTCTATTCACGGTGCGATGGGTATACTTGTAAACTTTCAGATTAACCCTAACTACCCTCTTGTTTCAATAAATGAAGCTATGCAGGTGCTCTATGAAGCGGCAGATGAGGATGCTGATGTGATTTTTGGTACTTCTGTTGATGAAAGTATTGATGTTGATAGTGTAAAAGTTACTTTGATTGCTACTGGATTTGAGAAAAAAAGCATTAATAATGTGATTGAAAAAAAGAGTGAAGTTGTCAAAAAAAGCACTGGTTCGTTTGGTTCAAAAACACTTAAAGTTGTTGGTGGTCATAATGAAAGTGAAGACTATCTTGATATACCGACATACCTTCGCCAGCAAATGGATTAAAAACCAAAGGTCCTAATTTAACTGTATAGGACCTTCACTACTTCCTTCAATAAACTGTCTAACAACAGGGTTTTTGCTATTTTTTATCTCTTCGCATGTTCCGTATTCTACTATTTTGCCATTATGGAGCATTGCTATTTTGTCTGAACATTTAAAACTTTCATTCATATCGTGACTTATTAATACGGATGTTACTTTTAATTCATTTTTTAACTTTATTATCATTTGCGAGATTAAATCACTAGTTATTGGGTCAAGCCCGCTTGTTGGTTCGTCGTAAAGTATAGATTCAGGCTCTGAAACTATTGTTCTAGCGAGTCCTACTCTTTTTCTCATCCCGCCGCTTAATTCGTGCGGAAAAAGATGAAGAACTTCTTTTGGTTTTAATCCAACGAGTTCTAACTTGGCTTCTACTCTTGAAAAAATCTCTTTTTTTGAAAGTTTTGTGTGTTCAACAAGTGGAAAAGCGACATTTTCAAGCACATTCATGCTGTCAAATAAAGCACCGCTTTGAAATAAAAAGCCGACCTTATGCCTTATCTGCATCATCTCTTTTTCTGATGCTGTTATAACATTTATTCCATCTACTAATATCTCGCCTTTATCTGCCTTTAAAAGACCGACAATGTGTTTGATGATAGTTGATTTACCGCCGCCGCTAACTCCAAAAATAGTCGTAGTTAATCCTCTTTCTATATCAAGAGTCACGCCATTTAAAACCTTTTTTTCTCCAAATTGTTTATGCAAATCTCTTATTTTAATCATTTTTAGTTCCCGTGCTAGAAATAGTTGCTACAAAACCCCTGTCAAGTCCGGCTAAATCTTTGTAGAAACTCACTTTTTTTATATTTTTTTGATTTAAATATAATGATAATGACTCTTTTTGGTCATATCCCATTTCAATAGCTATTGTTTTTATATTTTTTTCTATTGAAATGTCTATAATATTTTTTATAATTTCATCGCCTTTTTCACCGCCAAATAGAGCATTTGACGGCTCACGCATAAGATGTTTTTCAAGTTCAAAATTATTTGCAATATAAGGCGGATTTGAGACAAGCAGGTCAAATTCATTTTTGCAATCATTTAAATAGGATGTTTTTACAAAGTTTATTCT
>JAUPLZ010000105.1 GCA_030836705.1 Campylobacterota bacterium | reverse complement strand
TTGTATTCGATTGTGTTAGCCATTATAGTATCTCCTTTAGCTTAGATTTTATCTTCTTAACAAGATAGATTTTTAAAATATTGCTTGGTTGCGGTTTGTGCAAGTTGATAAGACTATCTTTCTCTTTGTTATAAAACTTTACAGCAGAACCACTGCCCTCTATCTTTTCATAACCAAAACCTAAAAGCAAAGTTTGAAGTTCATCAAATGTCAAATCTTTGTTTGGCGGTACTTTTAAAAATCTCTCAAGTAATTTATCTTTTTTGCTCATGCTAAAATGATACCATAAAATAGTTACAAAAAACTTTTTCAAACAGCTGTAACCTTTTTTTATCTATAATTACGACCAAAAACAAACAAGCGGCAAAAATTAATGATAATAATCCCAGCAAGAATGGCAAGCACAAGGTTTCCAAGAAAGGTTTTAGCAGATATTCACGGCACGCCGATGGTAATAGCGACGGCAAAAAGGGTTCAAACCTTGGACAGAGTCGTAATCGCCACCGATTCGCAAGAGGTTGTGGACATAGCCAAAAAATACGGCTTTGAAGCCATAATGACTAGCGACAAACACCAAAGCGGAACAGATAGAATCTATGAAGCGTCCGAGATTTTAGGATTAGCAGACGACGAGTGTGTCGTAAATGTCCAAGCAGACGAGCCGTTTATAGAAAAAGAGGTAGTAGCAAAAGTTATAAACAAAGTAAAATCACTCAATAGAGACTTTACTATGGTTAGTTGTTATAAAAACATAAACCCAGACTTCGCTACCGACCCAAACCATGTAAAGGTTATTATGGATGTATATGACGATGCTATATATTTTTCCCGCTCAAAAATCCCGTATGACAGAGAAGAGCATCGTGATTATTATGGGCATTTAGGCATTTACGGGTTTGACAAAAAAAGCTTAAAAGCCTTTTGCCAATACCGCCCTGCTCCGCTTGAAGAGATAGAAAAACTAGAGCAATTAAGAGCTATTTACAACGGTCATAAGATAGCCATGATAAAGGTGGATTCAAAAAGTTTCGGTATAGATTCGCCAGAGGATTTAAAGAGAGCGCTAAAAGAACTTGCATGATTTTTTAGACTATTTTTATCTTTTTCTCTCTGCGTTTATTTCAGCCACTCTTTTTCCGCTTGGAAGCGAGGGTGTTCTTTTATGGATGATAGAAAACGGCAGGGTTGTAGTGCTACTTGTTTTTGTGGCTTCTGTCGCAAACACGCTTGGCTCTTTGGTTAATTATTATTTAGGTTTAAAAGGGATTGATTATATAGTCCAAAAAAATATGATATCTGCCAAAAAAGCAGAATCATCGAGAAAACTATTTGAAAGTTACGGCAGTTATGCACTTTTGCTATCATGGGTTCCCATTATTGGCGATCCTATTACGATGATAGCCGGCACCGCTAGATACAACTTAAAATATTTTCTTTTAATTGTCGCTTTTGCAAAAACAGCGAGATATGTTTTTGTAGTTATTTTATATATAAAAGGAATTTCGTGATACAACTGATAAATATTTCAAAAAGCTTTGCAGGAAGAGAGCTTTTTTCTAATCTAAACTTCAAACTAAACACAGGAAACAGAGTCGGATTAGTAGGCAGGAACGGGAGCGGAAAATCTACTCTTTTTAAAATAATTTTGGGCGAAGAGCATTTTGATAGCGGTGAAGTCGTAATCCCAAAGGGCTACAAAATAGGCGCGCTAAAACAACATCTTGAATTTAGCGAAAAAACAATCGTGGATGAAGTCGCACTCGCTTTGAGCGAAGATGAGCAATACGATATATACAAGGTTGAAAAAATCTTATTCGGACTAGGTTTTACTCAAGAGGATTTGGACAAAAGCCCGCTATCTTTTTCCGGCGGTTATCAAATCAGATTAAATCTAGCAAAACTTCTTATAGCAAAACCAAATCTTTTGCTTTTGGATGAGCCTACAAACTATCTTGATATTCTCTCGCTTAGATGGCTTAGAACTTTTCTAAAAAGCTTTAACGGCGAGGTTATCATCATAACTCACGATAGAGACTTTATGGACAGCGTGACAACTCACACCATGGGAATAGTGCGAAAAAATCTAAGCGTAATTGCCGGAAATACTCATAAATTCTATGCACAGCTTAGCGCAAATGACGAATTATACGAAAAAGAGAGACTCTCTCAAGAGAAAAAAAGGAAAGAGCTTGAGGATTTTATAGCCAGAAATAAAGTTAGAGCCTCCACGGCAGCACTCGCCCAATCAAAAGTAAAGCTATTAGAAAAAATGGATGATTTGGATGAGCTTAGCTATGACCCTACCTTGCAATTTGATTTTAACTACAAAGAAACTCCGGCAAAAATCCTGCTTGAAGTTGAAGATTTGAGCTTTGGCTACACAAAAGAAAATATACTTTTTAAAAACATCTCTTTCTTTTTGGAAAAAGGCGAAAGAGTTGCCATCATCGGAAAAAACGGCAAAGGAAAATCAACGCTTCTTAATACAATCGCAGGCGAATTAAAACCGCTAACCGGAACTATAAAAACCCATCCATCTACCGTATTTGCGCACTTTGGTCAGACAAATATCAATAGATTAAACATACAAAATACAATCATAGACGAAATCTATTCGGCAAACTCCAAGCTGGCTTATACGGCAGTAAGAGCTATTTGCGGGGCTATGATGTTTAGCGGCGACAGTGCGGAAAAAAAAGTCTCGCTTCTTTCAGGCGGCGAAAAGAGCCGTGTAATGCTGGGCAAAATACTAGCAACAAATGTAAATCTTCTATTTTTGGATGAGCCCACAAACCACCTTGACATGGAATCAATCGAATCACTTATTGAAGCTATCAATAAATTTGAAGGCTCTGTCATCATAGTAACCCACTCGGAAGAGCTTTTAAGAAGAGTGGCAAACAGACTTATTGTTTTTGGAAAAAGCGGTGCTGAGGTTTTTAACGGAACCTATGATGAATTTTTAGAAAAAATCGGCTGGGAAGAGGAAGAGGATACTCAAAAGAAAAAAAATCCAAAAATAAACAAGCAAGAGAACAAAAAAATCAAAGCTGCGCTTATTCAAGAAAGAGGCAAGCTGACCACACCGCTAAAAAAAGAGATAGACTCTCTTGAAGATGAGATAGCAAAAGACGAAGAGAAGCTTGAAAACTACAAAAAAGAACTTCTTGAAGCTTCCAATAAAAAAGATAGCACAAAAGTTACAGAGCTTTCAAAAACAGTTTCAAAAGAAAAAGATTCAATTGATGCAAAATTCAAAAAACTAGAAACTTTGCACGAAAAGCTTGATAAAATCACAAGCGAATATGAAGAAAAACTTCAAGGGCTTTAGTAAAAAAAGTTTGATATAATGGGCTATTTTTTCAACAAAGGCTTTGATTGAAACACATTCTTATAACAAACGATGACGGATTTGAGGCTGACGGTTTAAAGGCATTAGTCGAAGCAGTGCAGCCTCTAGGTATTGTCACAGTGGTTGCGCCATCTAGTGAAAAATCAGCATGCGGACATAGCATAACACTCACTAGACCGCTTAGGTTTATAGCTCTTGATGATAATTTTTATAAACTTGACGACGGCACACCTAGCGATTGTATCTACTTGGCGCTTCACTCGATGTTTGAAGAAAAAAAACCAGACCTTGTAATAAGCGGAATCAATAGAGGCGCGAACATGGGTGAAGATATCACCTTTTCAGGCACTGCACGCGCCGCCATGGAAGCCACTTTGCACGGAATACCGTCTTTTGCCATTTCTCAAGTTTTAAAAAGCTGCGAAAAACCTATTCAAGGAATAGATTATACTTTGGCAAAAAAAGCAGCATTTGATATAGCTTCAAAACTCTTAAACGGCGATTTCCCATTAATGCATAGAAGATTTTTGAATGTAAATGTGCCGAGCGTTTCACATATAGAGGAGTTCAAGGGGTATCAGACTACAAAAGCAGGATATAGACTTTATGGCAACGATGCGCATAGACATAACAATCCAAGAGGTGAGGAGTATTATTGGCTAGGACTTCATCCGCTTCAATGGGACAAGGAAAAAGCAAGTGAATTTAAAGAGATAACCGACTTTGATGCCGTTGAGGCAAAAAAAGTATCCATAACTCCAATAAAGCTTGATATGACCTGTCACGATTCCATAAAAAACCTAAGAGGCTGGGTAGATGAGATACACTAGATGCAAAATTCTTTTTGGCAGCGATTTTGAAAAAATCCAAAAGGCAAAAATACTTCTTTTAGGAGTCGGCGGGGTCGGGAGCTTTTGCCTTGATGCTATGTATCGAACAGGCATTACCGATATAACCATAGTTGATTACGACAGGTTTGATATCACAAATCAAAATAGACAAATCGGCTCCGAAAATGTTGGTGAGCTAAAAGTAGAAGTTCATGCCAAAATGTATCCAAGCGTAACGCCAATAGTTCAAAAAATTGACCCAAAATGGGTAGAAGAGTTTGACTTTGAACCGTATGACCTCGTGATTGATGCAATAGACGATGTGGATGCAAAAGTGGCTATTATGAAAAAAACATACAAAAAACTAATAAGCTCTATGGGTAGCGCAAAAAAAACAGATCCTACAAAAATAGAAATAAGCGACATATGGAAAACACACGGCGATAAATTTGCAAGAAAAATAAAAGACAGGCTAAAAAAAGAGAGATTTAACAAAAAAATAAAAGTTGTCTTCTCCACAGAACACGCAAAATGCATAGAAAAAGGCTCTTTTTGCGGCGTAACAGGCGCATTTGGATTAACGCTCTGTTCGCTTGCTATCGACATACTTACAAAGGAAAAAAGTGAAGCCGTTTAGAATTGCTCTGGGACAATTTAACCCGACTGTCGGCGATATAGATAAAAACAAAAACATCATTATTGAGCAGATTCAAAAAGCAAAAGAAAAAGAGTGCGATATGGTTGTTTTTCCGGAGCTTTTTATAACCGGCTATCCGCCTGAAGATTTGCTATATAAGCCTCATTTCATCAGAGAAAATTTAAATGCTCTTGAAGAGATTGCAAAATACTCGCATGATATAGTTGTCGTAACCGGTTTTGTTGACTACCAAAATGACTTGTACAATGCGCTTGCTGTCTTGAATGAAGGCAAAATAATAGGAAAATACTACAAACAACATCTTCCTAATTACGGTGTTTTTGATGAAAAAAGATACTTCCAAAAAGGCAGTGAGCTGCTTATTTTGGAGCTAAACGGAGCAAAAATCGGATTTGCAATCTGTGAAGACATTTGGCAAAGCACAAACCCGATAGAACCTCAAGCATTAAGCGGAGCTGAGCTTATTATAAACATAAACGCTTCTCCTTTTTCGACAAAAAAGCTACAAACCAGAATCGAAATGCTAAAAACAAGAGCTAGAGATAATATAGTCTCAATCGCATATGTCAACATGATAGGCGGACAAGATGAACTTGTATTTGATGGCTCTAGTATGATAATAAACCCAAAAGGCGAAATAATATCGCAAGCAAAGTCATTAAAAGAGGAGCTGCTTATAAGCGATATCACGCTTGAGCAAGCCTTTAGGATGCAATTAAAAGACACAAGATTAAAACATCTAAGACCGACAATAGAGGGTAATTTCACTATAAAATATATAAATGCGACAACAAAAACCGACAAAAAATCAATCTCTCTTATCACAGAAGAGAGAGAAATGGCGCAAAACGATACAGCTTTAATTTACAAGGCTCTCGTTATGGGGCTTAGAGATTACATCCACAAAAACGGTTTTTCAAAAGTCGTCTTAGGGCTTAGCGGCGGAGTCGATAGCGCACTTACTGCTACAATCGCCTTCTATGCATTAGGAAGCGAGAATGTATACGGCATTATAATGCCATCTATGTTTTCATCAAAATCAAGCATAACCGATGCAAAAAAATTAGCCAAAAACCTAAAAATCACAACACATA
>JAUPLZ010000104.1 GCA_030836705.1 Campylobacterota bacterium | reverse complement strand
TTCCAATCAAAATATTTTAAAGATGCCGTTGCCATTACCGCTGCTCCTTCTTTTCTTCCGACAAATCCAAGCTTTTCGGTTGTTGTCGCTTTTATATTCACTCTGCTTAATGGGATATCCATAATTTTAGATAAAGTTTCTTTCATTTTTTGTTTATACGGCTCTATTTTTGGCGTTTGAGCTATTATCGTAATATCGGCGTTTACTATCTCAAAACCGCATCTTTTTATCTTATCTATCGACTCTTTTAGAAGTATTTTTGAGTCTATGTTTTTGTATTTTTCACTGCTATCAGGAAAAAGCTCTCCGATATCGCCCATTCCAGCCGCACCAAGAAGCGAGTCAATAAGCGCATGAATAGCGACATCGCCGTCAGAGTGGGCTTTAAAACCAAAATCACTCTCTACCTCAACGCCGCCAAGAACCATTTTGCGATTTTTTTCAAATTCATGCACATCAAACCCGTTGCCCGCAAAAACATCATTTGACGGAGCCTCAAGACAGCTGAGCATATTTAAATCACCTGAATGCGTAATCTTTATAGCCTCTTCGCTGCCTTTTACAAATCCTATTTTGCCGCCAAAAGATGCTATAAGTGTGCTTTCGTCCGTAAATATTTTGTTACTTTTAAGCGCTTCTTTTAGGATTTTTGTCTTTGAAAGCTGAGGCGTTTGAACTCTTTTAAGACTGTCTCTGTCTATTTGAACATCGTTAAACAATACAGTATCGGCTACTTTTATATACGGAACCACGCAGTCAAAATTATCACTCTCATTTAAAAGCCTATCAACAACCTCTTTGTCTGCACAAGCCCTTGCTACATCCGTAACTAAAACAAATTCACTATCTATATTCCGGATTGCATTTTTTAGCGACAATTGCCTCTCTTTATCTCCGGCTACTATCTCAAAAAAGCCATCGCTTTCTATAAAATTTTGCATATACTTAAGATCATCCGGATGTGAAGTTATTACGCATTTTTTAAAGTTATACATTTTTACAAGCTTATTTGCTACAAATTGCCACAGCGGCGCATCGCCTATTCTTAACCACTGCTTCGCTGCTTTTTTTTCAAATCTAGAGGAGTTTCCGGCAGCTAAAATAATCAACGAAATGCTTTTTGACACCAATACCCCTTAAATTACAAATCATCTCGTAAGTGTTACCAAATTATACACAACTGAAACTTTAATTTTTTGAAATAATCCAAAAATGGGAAAAAATGTAAATAAGAGTATTTTTATCTTTTTTTGTTATACTAACTTTTGAAAAATTTTAAGGACGCAATTGCCATGAGAAAAGAGTGGGTAGAAAAAAGAAAAAATGATCCTGTAAAAACTCAAATGTATTACGCAAAACAGGGCATAATCACAGAAGAGATGAGCTATGTTGCAAAAATAGAAAACCTAGACCCAGAAACAGTAAGAAGCGAGATTGCAAGAGGCAGACTCATTATCCCTGCGAATATAAACCACGCCAATCTTATTCCAATGGCAATAGGCATAGCCTCAAAATGCAAAATAAATGCGAACATAGGCGCAAGCGCACTTGCGTCAAACCCAATGAGCGAAGTAGAAAAGGTGGATGTTTGCTTAAAATACGGTGCTGATACGATTATGGATTTATCTACTGGTGGAAATGTAAGCGAAATAAGAAAAGCCATCATAGAGCATTCGACGGTACCAATCGGCACGGTGCCGATTTATCAGATTGTCGATGAGGTAAAAAATCAAGATATTTTAAATCTCACGATAGAAAAAATGCTTCAAACAATAGAAGAACAAGCTATTCAGGGTGTGAGCTATTTTACTATTCATGCCGGTTTTTTGCTTGAATTTATGCCAAAAATAGCAAAACGAAAAATGGGCATAGTAAGCAGAGGCGGAAGTCTTATGGCGTCATGGATGCTTCACCACCACCAAGAAAATCCGTTTTTTCAGGCATACGACCAAATCCTTGATATTTGCAGAAAATACGATGTAGCTCTTAGCCTAGGCGACTCTCTTCGCCCTGGATGTCTTGCCGATGCAAGCGATGAAGCGCAATTAAGCGAGCTAAAAATACTAGGAGATTTAACGCTTAGAGCTTGGGAAAAAGATGTACAGATTATGATTGAGGGTCCAGGGCATGTGCCTTTAAATCAAATCGAATACAACATGAAAATAGAGCGAACGCTTTGCCATGATGCTCCGTTTTATATTTTAGGACCGTTGGTTACCGATATTTCACCGGGATATGACCATATTTCAAGCGCAATAGGTGCCGCTATCGGCGGATGGCACGGCGCTAGCATGCTTTGTTATGTCACACCAAAAGAACATCTAGGGCTTCCAAACGCCGAAGATGTGCGAAACGGTATCATAGCTTACAAAATAGCCGCTCACGCTGCTGATATCGCAAGAGGCAGAAAAGGCGCTAGAGATATCGATGATCAAATGAGCGATGCAAGATATGCGTTTGATTGGAATAAGCAATTTTCGCTTGCTCTTGATCCTGATAGAGCCAGAGAGTTTCACGATGAAACGCTTCCGCAAGATGTATTTAAGGATGCCGAATTTTGCTCAATGTGCGGACCAAAATTTTGCTCATATAAAATAACACATAGCATAGTAGAAAAATATTCACAACAAGAGAATTTATAAAAAGGATAAAGCATGACGGTCAAAGCCATAAGAGAAGAGTTAAAAACAGTTTTATATCCCGGTTTTGAAAAAGACATAGTAACATTTGGTTTTGTAGAAGATATCAAAACAGACGGAACAAATGCGACAATATCTGTGAAAATTACCTCAAGCGCTCCTGAAGTTGCAGAGAGTTTAAAAAACGAGATAGAGCTAAAAGTAGCAAAATTGGGCGCGAATCAGATTTTTGTACATATCGATGCGCCAAAAATTCCAAGAGAAACCTCAAGCAGAGGAAAAAACCTAGCTCCTCAGATTAAAAATTTCGTTATGGTAAGCTCAGGAAAAGGCGGGGTCGGCAAATCCACAACAACCGTCAATCTGGCAATTGCAGCAGCCATGCAAGGTAAAAAAGTCGGAGTTTTAGATGCTGATATTTATGGTCCAAACATTCCAAGAATGTTAGGCATTCATGGAAAATCTCCAGAAATTGAAGGAAGCAAAGCAAAGCCAATTGAGTCGTACGGATTAGAGATTATGAGCATGGGAAGTCTTATAGAAGAGGGGCAATCGCTCATCTGGAGAGGTCCTATGATTATGAAAGCGGTTGAGCAGTTCTTCAAAGATATAGCATGGAGCGATTTGGATATTTTGTTTATAGATATGCCGCCCGGAACCGGTGACGCGCAACTTAGTATAGCTCAAAGCGTGCCAATAACAGCTGGTATTATTGTAACAACTCCTCAACAAGTGGCTCTTGATGATGCAATCAGAGGTCTTGATATGTTTGAAAAACTTCATATTCCGATAGCGGGAATTGTAGAAAACATGAGCGGTTTTATCTGTCCTGACAGCGGCAAAGAGTTCGATATTTTTGGCAAAGGCACAACAGATGAACTAGCCAAAAAATATAGCACGACGGTTTTGGCAAATGTTCCTATTGAGCCTGCAATCAGAGAAGGCGGGGATACTGGAAAACCTCTGACATACACAAACCCTTCAAGCCAAAGCGCAAAAAGATTTATGCTAGCGGCTGAAAATCTTATCAAAAAACTTGATGAAATAAACGAAAAAGGCACGACTAGCAACGCGCAAATACAACCGATTCCAAGCGCTCAATCGGCTTGTTCTGCCAAAAAACACTAATCTGGCAAAAGCCGGATTAGTGTCATCGTTAGTTGGTTTTATTTTTTAAATTCTTGCATATAGTCATCTTTGCAAACCACCAAATAACTTGCCTTTTTTCCATCGTTTAAATCTTTTGCTTTTTGGATAAGCTTATATTCTATGGCTTTTTTATCTACATTTTTTTGCCATTTACACTCAATAAACACTATATGCTCATCATCAAATGCGACTATATCTATCTCCTCTTTATTGCTCCACCATCGTCCTATTTTTGCAGGGATAAAGTCTATATATTTTGACGGTTGCTCAACTATATCTTCTATCACAAAATCTTCAAATGCAAAAGATACAAATCTATCGTTAAAATTTAACTCTATCTCATCAAGTACCGCTTTTGTCTGGTTTATCTCAAGATAGTTGTAGTTTTTGTATATATAATAAAACCAAAAATTCAGAAACTTGTCTTTTATTTTGTAAAGTCCCATCTTGCTTTTGAGTGGATTTTTTTCGGTTATCGGTATCTCTTTTGTTATGATTTCCAACTCTTGAAGTTTGAGCATATATTTACTAAGATAAGATGAATTTACTCCCAAAGATGAAGCTATATGCCCTATTTTGTGACTTCCTTTTGAGATTGATTCCAATATACTAAAGTAACTAGCACTATCGTTTATCTCATCTTTGAGTAAAAAATTTCCCTCGCTGTAAAGATAGCTGTTTTTATCTAAAATCTTTTTTTCAACATTTTGCACAAAGCTCAAACTCTCGTCATACTCATTGAGATACTTAGGAATAGTGCCAAAAGAGCTAAATACAAGCATTTGAGTCTCTTTGTCTAGTGACGGCAAAAACTCTTTGATATGTTGAAATTTTACAGGTTTGATATGAAACTGCGAAGTTCTTCTGCCGTACAAAGGTGCAGTGTAGTTGAGCACTTCACTTTGCATCATAGACAAAACCGAGCCGCAAAGTATAAGATAAATATTTGCATTGCTTAGTTTTGTATCCCAAAGCATCTGCAATTTTGATGAAAATGCTTTGTCTTTTAGGGCTAAATATTGATACTCGTCTATAACTAATACAAGTTTTTGCTCTATTTTTAAAGTAGTCAAAAACCCTATGGCATCTTCAAGGCTATCAAACTTTAGATGCTTTCTTATTGACTCATCGACAAAATTTTTTATTTGATTTGT
>JAUPLZ010000103.1 GCA_030836705.1 Campylobacterota bacterium | reverse complement strand
TTTTTCTAGTATCCATTATGCACATAAAATCATATATAAACTGCCCTGCAGTACCTATAATATTTTCAGGGTCGTAGATATGTTTTATGCTTACTCCATTGAAATTGCCGCTCTTATATGGATGCAAATGACCATTGTAAACAGTTACGCTGTGACCTCTCTCCACCAGTCCTACACTCAGATACTCGGCAAACTGCTCAAAACCGCCATAATTATTCGGGATACCTCTTGTTCCAAGTATCGCTATATTCATTGCCTCTCCAAAAGTCTTTTTATATTGATTTGTATTTTCCAAAAGATTAGCTCAAAAATTGTTACATTTTTAAAATGCTTAACAACTCTTTTTTGTTTTTTAAAAATATTTATCAAATTTAACATTTTTTGCGCAACATATACCAGCCCAAATCTATGAGCTCCCGCCACATTGACACTATGCTGCCTATATAAAACCGTTTGTTCAGGTAGCCAAGCTATTTTGCCGTATTTAGCCACATTTACGCCAATCCAATGGTCATGCATCATTGTATCCACCGCAAACGGCAAAGAAACATATTTTGCTTCTTTGTTTATCATCACGGTGCAACCTGTGATAACATTTTGAGCCAACAGCTTTTTTTGATTTTTTGAAATTTCAGGAGATAGTTTTTGATAATGCCAAAATGACATATCAACAGTGTTGAGCTTTTCGTCAACAACTCTCAAATCGGAAAAAACCATCAAAGGTATATCTTTTGCATATTTTTCTTCAAGCTCTTGCATCTTTTGTACACTATGCTTTATTTTATTCTTCATCCAAACATCATCTTGATCGCAAAACATAAAATACTCACTATTGCTGCCCTCTAAAAGCCTCATAAAGCTATATGCACTTCCTATATTGCCAAAGCTATCTTTTAAGATTTTTATTTGACTCGGATATCTGTCTTGAAAAGATTTGATTATTTCCATAGTTTTGTCATTTGAGCCGTCATCTCTAACTAAAATCTCAAAATTTTCGTAAGTTTGTGCAAATAATGAATCAAGTTGTTCTCCAAGATATTTCTCGCCGTTGTATGTTGAGAGCAATATACATATTTTAACCATCCCGCTAAACCTTTAAAAACAGCCCTGCATTTCTCATAAACCCATTCTTTAAAAGCCTGTACTTCCATAAAATCACTCTTTTTTGCCAAAAAGACTTTGTCTGTATATATGCAAACTCTCTAAGCATCTTCTTTGCTCCCTCATCTAGCTCTTTTTCAAAGTATTGTAAAAAAGCTTTTGCTTGAGCCGCATTTTCTTCTACTCTTATTTTTTTAAAAATTTTTTCTAAAACAAAAGCTATGTTAAACTCTTTTGCTCCAATCGTATTGCTTGTATGCTGTCTATACTTTATCGTGGCTTCCTGCACATAGCCAATCTTACCAAAATAGCTTGCCGCCAATCCTATCCACCAGTCATGCATAATAGCTTCATTTGGCATATATAGACATTTTTTTGCAAGCTCTTTATTTAACATAACGGTGCAACCTGTAATGACATTTTGCATCAAAAGATTGTTAAAATTATTTTTGGCAGGGTTAAGTTTTTGAAAGCCCAAAAAAGAGCCGCTAATCGTATTTAGCTTCTCATCTACCACTTCTAAGTCTGTATGCACCAAAAGAGGAACAACACCGAACTCTTGTTCCATCTCTTGCATCTTTACAATAGTTTTCTCTATTTTATCGCTCTTCCACACATCATCCTGATCGCAAAACATAAAATACTCGGCTTCGCTATTTGCCGTTGCATAGCTTAAAAGCTCTGTAAAACTGCCTTTTGCACCAAGATTTTTACCTGCGTCCATTAGCTTTACATCATAAGCTTTCAATATTTCTAAAGTGTTGTCGCTGCTTCCGTCATCTCTTGCAATTATCTCAAAGTTTTTATATGTTTGATTTTGTAAAGAGTCTAACTGCTCTTTTAAATATTTTGAGCCATTGTATGTTGAGAGCAATATACAAACCTTCAATCTTTTAGCCTTTTTTAGAAAAAATCTCGTATTTCTTCTTTTTTTATTTTTTACACAGGCTCAAGGTAGCTTATATTGTCATCTTCAATGTCATCAATATAAACTAAAGCAACTGCAAACAACTTATAAGGAGGCAAGCATTTTAAGTTTTTAAAGCTTAACTTTTTGCTTATAGATTTTTATAGTTTTAGAGATAGCCACATGTGAAACACTCAAAAACTCCCCGCTTCTTTTTGTGTGTATCCATCTGCTATAGCACTATATATAGCTTGCTTTCTTTTTGATTTATTGTAACTAGTTTTTGGTTAAAAGTAAATCCGACCTCGTCTTTTCGCCTTTTCTTTTAAAGTCTTATCTGCAACTTTCCATCTAATGAAACCATCATGTCATTATTTTGTTGTAAAAGTATTTTCAAAAATATATCGATGATTTCATATTTTCCTTTCTCTACCTTTTTGATAATTCCCATATTTTCCAGTGATATATGAGTATTATAAAGTGTTGCCGATGGAAGTTCTGATTTGATATCGTTGGCTAAACTATACACTACTTCAAAATGATGTTTTTTAGTTTTTAACTTTGAGATGAGCTCATCCAAATAAGCTCTATTTTCTATCACTCTAAAACTTATAGCTTCAATGCAAGAGTATTCATCTATGGGTTTATTTTCTAAAGTTGCATTTATATAAAGTGTTTGCAACACTTTTGCACTGTATTCAGGATGACCTTGCAAAAAGAGAATAGTTTTATAAAGGAGATTTTTATCATAAGAGATATTTTTGATATCAAATTGTTCTTTTGTGTAAAGAAAAAGTTCATCAATGTCTAGCCCATCAAGCTTTATCACACTTGCAAAATGAAAAAATGGTGAAGATTTATTTTCAAAAATTTCAGTCATTATAGATTCGATACTTCCTAGAAAAACATAAGTGATATTTTCGTGATGTTGTGCAACAGACCTCAAAACCTCAAGAATATTTTTATCATATAAGCTTGTTATATCTTGAAACTCATCAAAGATTATCTTGATATTAATACTTTTTTCGATAGCTATTTTATTTACAGTGTCCAATGCATGAATAAAAAGTTCTCTAGCATCGCTTTCTTTTGTCACCATATCAATACTAACTTCGGCTACATCAGGTATAGAGATAGTTTTTATGGATTGTAGTAGCCCTAAAAGTGAATTTTTAGCTTGTTTGATGAAATTTTGTATTTTCACAAATTCATAGGCTTTATCTAGTATGTGCTTAGATAAAGAGTCCAAAGAGTGATTGAGCCTTATGTCAATATAAATATATGGATAATTTTTTTCATAGTCAAAGATTTGTTTGACAAGTGATGTTTTGCCAAACCTCCTAGGAGCTTTTATCATGATGTGCTGATTGTTATCAAGATAGGCTCTAAATAGCGGAAGGTGTTTTTTTCTATCGATAAAATCTTTTCCTTTTACTGGGCTGCCACTTTGAAACATATTGAGTCCTTGATGATGTACTTGATATAGTATCATACCAAAGCATATATTAAAATCATATATAGTAATTTTATATATATGATTTTTTAATTAGTTAAAAGTAAAGCTCTGACCCTGTCTTTTTTAAAAAAATAGAATAGGAGAAATTTATTCGAATAGAATTAAATATTATGTCAATTAAAGGAAAAATTAATAAAAGCTTCAAAATAGTGCCTAGCATATCTTTTGTGACACTCTTTTGCATGAAACTTTTCTTAAATCCAATCAGCAATTTTCCAATGTCTTTTAACAGCCAAAAAACCTATAATGGTAGCAAATACGAAACCTAAAGGTATTATTAAAATTCCTATTTCACTCATCAGATATCCTTTCAAGATTTTTTGTCCATAAATTCATTTTTGCATAAGTTACAACAATTGCTATCGAAACAAATATAAAAATAACAGCGAATACATATCCAACAATATTTGAATCCGCTATATACTTTAGTGCATATGTGCCGAACGCTCCATCAATTGCCAATAATATAATTAATTTTTTATAAAGTGAATCAATTAACTTGGCAATAATATCAGCTTTATCTTTTCGTTCTTGTAATTCCATAGTGAGATTATAGCAAAAAATAAAAATAAAAGAAGAGAAACCAAAAATCCTGAATCAAGTTCAAGATGGCAAGCCAATAATTAGTTAAAAGTAAAGCTCTGACCCTCTTTTACCGAAAAAAGCTTTTCGTACACTTTAATATTGTCTCTATCTCACCATCGCTTATGCCATAATACATAGGAAGTCTAAGCAGTCTCTCACTCTCTTTTGTAGTATAAACATCTTCACCCTCAAATCTGGCAAACTTCAATCCGGCAGGTGCAG
>JAUPLZ010000102.1 GCA_030836705.1 Campylobacterota bacterium | reverse complement strand
ATTATAATATTTCAGGAGTTGATGCGGCGTATTGCAGAACAGTTTTTGATAATTTAGAGAGCGATTTAAAAAGAAGAAAAGAAATAGCCGCTAAATACATAAAAGAACTTACCGGTTTGGTGCACGTAAAGATAGAAAAAGCCAAATTTGATCATAGTTATTACACTTTTACTATAAAAATAGATAAAAATAGAGATGATTTTTCAAAAGAGCTTGCAAAAAAGGGCATAGAAACAGATATAGAGTATATGCCGATTCATATATCAAGTTATTATAGAGCAAAATATGAGCTTAAGATAAACTCATTTCCTGTGGCTCTTAGAGTTTACGGAACGGTTCTTTCTATACCGATATATGCCGGACTTACAGATAAAGAGGTTGATTTTATTATAAATGCTATTAAAGATATAGCAAACAACAGAAAGTGGTAAATAAAGAATATCTTGCAAAATGGATAGAGGAGTATCTCTTTGAAAACTCCTCTATTTTTCAAAAACTTTTATCTTTTCTTCTTTTTCATTTAACTGTCGTTTATTGTTTTCTTGCTTTTTTAAAAAAAAGCTTCAATCTTTCTTATATTCCAAGAATTCCTGTTATTAGCATAGGCAATCTTACTGTAGGCGGAAGCGGAAAGACTCCTGTGACAATAGAGCTTGCAAAAAAATATCAAAAAAGCGCTGTTGTTTTAAGGGGGTATAAAAGAAAATCAAAAGGTCTTGTCGTCATAAAAGATTGGGAAAGGATTTTGTGCGGCGTAGATGTTAGCGGTGATGAAGCAATGCTTTATGCAAAAGCGCTTAAAAATTCGCTTGTGATTGTTTGCGAAAAGAGAGAAATAGCTATAGAAAAAGCCTACTCAATGGGTGCAAAAGTTGTTTTTTTGGATGACGGTCATAGTAAATATCATATAAAAAAGATGGATATTTTAATCAAGCCGTTTCCGGAGCCAGCTAATAAATTTTGTCTTCCAAGCGGAGCGTATAGAGCCAGTTATAAAGAGTATAAAAGTGCTGATTTGATTATAGACGAAAAAAGTGATATCAAAAGAAAAACAATAGTTTCAAATCCGACAGAAAAAATGGTGCTTGTAACTGCCATAGCAAAACCAAAAAGGCTTGATGAGTTTCTTCCAAAAGTGTGCGCAAAAGTATACTTTGAAGATCACCATTTTTTTACAAAAAACGAACTTGAAGAAATTTTAAAAAAATATGATGCCGCTTCTATATTGTGTACCGGCAAAGATGCGGTAAAGATGGAAGGATTTGGTTTGAAACTTTCTGTTTTGGAACTTGATATTGAATTAAAAAAAGATATCAAAATAGCAGTAGACGCATATATAAAAGATTATTAGCAAATTATCGTTTTTTTAATCATTGTAGGATAAAATCGCCCTAACTTAAAAAAGGATAGACCTTGGCACTAAAAGATGATATTGAGTATATAAAAAACGATCTCGTAGGCGAGAGTAGGTTTCTAGAAGAGTATATCAAGCTTGAAAATCGTTTTAAAAAACACAAAAAAAAGATTTTTATAGCAATAGGTATTATTGTTGTTCTGTTTTTTGGAAATGTAATTTTTAATATGATTAAAGAAAATAGGCTTTACGGTGCGAACGAAGCGTATGTTGAGTATTTAAATAATCCAACAAAAACAAATAATCTAGAAATAATAAAAGAAAAAAATCAAGCTTTGTATGATCTTATAATGCTAAAAGATGCGGTAAAAAATAGCGACCAAGCCACACTTACTAAATTTAGTACACATGAAGACCCTATTGTTTCCCAGCTTGCAAATTATCATCTAGCGGTTATTGCAAACGATGCTAGTAAAATGCAAGAGTACTCAATGAAAGAAGGTGCAATTTTGAAGGATTTTGTGTCGCTTCAGCTTGCTTATAAGTTGTATGCGGAAGGAAAAATAAAAGAGGCAAAAAGTATTCTTGCGACCATTCCTTTTGATTCGCAATTAAAAAAGAGTGCAATGCAGTTAGAGCACTATGGTTTAAGCGAATAAGTGCAAAAAGTTAAATTTAATATGAAATTTTTTCTAGCGTTTTTGGTTCTGTTGTTTCTTTTTGCCGGTTGTGCCAGCAAGAAAAAATTTGAACCAGAAATAGATTACAAAAATATAAATTATACGGACTATACCCAATTTTATTTAATCGACAGCAGAATCGACGGAGCTACATATGAAGATGGTTCCATCGTCGCAAAAAGCGGTTTTTATGAGAAAATAGCGCAAAATAAAGAGACGCTTTTTATCAACGAAACAGATGAAAAACTTTTGCTTTCAAACAAATCAGAGCTAATAATTGTAGACAAAAAAGATAATAGCTCAACCATCATACAAACTGCTCAAAGAGTAGTAAGTGCCAATATGCAAAATGGAATAATTTCTGCCGTTTTGGCTGACAATACCATCGCAATTTATGATGAAAAATCAAAAGATATTCTTTTTAAATCAAAGCAAAAACCGACAACTGCCGTTACAAATAAAGTTGCTAAGCCTATTTTTTTTGATGATTTGATTATTTTCCCTACGCTTGACGGTAAGATAATTGTTGTTGACAAGGAAAGCAAAAGAGAGTTAAGAGAGTTTATGGTTTCATCTGAAAAATATTTCAATAACATAATATTTTTGAAGATAATAAAAGACAAAATAATAACGGCTACAAAAAATGCAATTTATATCATAACCCCAAGAGATAGCCATGAGCTAAAGATAGAACTAAATGATATTTTTGCCGATGAGAATTCCATAGTTGCAGTGGCTACAAACGGCAAAGTTTTGGAGCTTGATTTTGCACTAAGTACAAAAAACGAAATAAAATTTCCGTTTGCCGGACTTATATCTATAACACAAAAAGATAATAAGTTTTATATGCTAGAAAGAAGCGGTTTTTTGATAGTGCTTGATAGAGGTTTTTTGGAATATTCGATTTATGAGTTAAGAGACAATTTAGAAAATCATATTTTTGTAGATAATGAAAAAATATACTACAAAAAACGATTTATAAAACTGCCGTAAGAACTATTTTGCTTAAAAGTAAAATTGATCTTCTAAGAAAAAATGGCTATCTTTTTAAAAAAATAGAGCCGATAGATTTAAAAAATATCAATGTCAAAAAAAAGGTTGATATATTAAAATGTATCGACGAAAAAGATTTTTTTAATTTTATTATTTTTGTTAGCGGAAAAAGCAGGTTTTTGCAAAAAAATAGCGACGAAATTGAAGAGATATATCGAAAAACGGTAGAGTTTTGCGGACATAATTTTAAGTATAAAAAGATATTTATAAAGCAGCCGCTTTGCAAAAAAGCAAAAGCAAGACTGCAAGAGAATAAATGGGAAATAAATAGTTATGATTTTGTGTGATATCGGAAATAGCTTTTTTCATTTTTACAAAGACGGAAGAATTTGGAAAATACCCGCAAAAGAAAATCCAGAAATAGAAAGAGGTGGTGAAAAGCTGTATTTTATTAGCGTAAATCCGCAAGCTGCAAAAAAACTATTAAATAAATTTCCGGATGCAATCAATTTGGATAAATTTACTTTTTTGGATACAAATTATGAGGGGATTGGTATCGATAGAGCCGCTGCTTGCAAAGCAATAGATGATGGCGTAATAGTCGATGCCGGAAGTGCCATAACTGTAGATGTAATGCAAAACGGAATGCACCTTGGCGGGTATATTTTGCCTGGTATAAAAGAGTACAAGCGGGCATACGAAAATATTTCGCCAGCACTAAATAAAAATTTTAATTTTGATATTTCAAAAGAGTTGCTTCCGCAAAACACGGTTGATGCTATAAGCTATGGCGCTATAATATCTATAGTAACAATAATAGAAAAAAGCGTAAAAAATAAAAGAATTTATTTCACAGGCGGCGACGGTCCTTATATGGCTAGATTTTTCTCAAACGGCATAGT
>JAUPLZ010000101.1 GCA_030836705.1 Campylobacterota bacterium | reverse complement strand
AGGTTTTGGAAAAGAAATAGTGCAAACAATGATTCAAAAAGCAAAAGAAAAATTTAAAACTGATTCTATCAAAATAGCCGTATTTAAGTCTAACACAAATGTTTATGGTATGTATAAATCGTTAGGCTTTGAAGAGTTCGGCACAGAATCAAGAGAGGATTTTAGAGGAGAACAACAAGAGCTTGTTTTTATGGGGTTAAAACTTAAATCTATAAAATAATAAAAATAAATACTTATTGCTAAGAATATGCTTATATTTTGCATAAAATATACAAAAATACGATATATTATGCTAATATAATGAAAAATAAACAAGGAAATTGTAATGTTATTGCAATTTAGTGTAAATAATTATCGTTCTATTAAAGATACTGTTACATTTAGTATGTTGTCATCTTCAAAAAATGAAAACTCTTTTAAAGTTAAAAAATATAATCTTTTAAATAGTGCAGTAATCTATGGTGCAAATGCCAGTGGTAAAAGTAATCTTTTAAGAGCAATGGCTTTTATGGGGAGAATAGTTCTAAACAAAACAAAAGTTATTCAATCAACTGATACTTTGCCTCATGACCCATTTAGATTAAATAGTTCAACTCAAGATGCTTCTAGTACTTTTGAAATAGTTTTTTTTATTGGTGAAACAAAATATAGATATGGTTTTGAACTAGATAATACAACGGTATATGCTGAGTGGTTATACGCTGATGAAAAAGGCAAAGAGGCAAAACTTTTTTATAGAGATAGCGAAGATGAAGAGTATGTAAACAAACACAAATTTAAAGAGGGAAATAGATTTTTTGATGATAAAAAATTAGAAATTAATATTTTGCCTAATCAACTTTTAATTTGGGAATGTGATAGAACAAAAGATGGAATAATTTCAAAATCTATTTTAAAATGGTTTAGTCGTTTTAACTTAATAGATGGATTAGACCATGGTGGATATATAAGTTATACTATAAAAAAAATGGAAGATTCAACTTTTAAGAATGAAATGATAAATTTAGTAAAAACAGCAGATATAGGAATAAATGATATTGTTTTACAAGAAGAGGAACTTCCAAAAGAGTTTTTTGAAAACTCTCCTTTTTCAGAAGAATTTATACAAGATATGATAGCCGCCAAGGGTAATAAAATACCTATTGTTAAAACATTTCATGCTATTTTTGATGAAAATAATAATGAAATCGGTAAAGAAATTTTTGAGCTAGATGATGAAGAATCTTTGGGAACAAGAAAGTTTTTCAAGATGTCCGCACCTATCTTAAACACTTTGCAAGAGGGCAAGATACTGATGATAGACGAGCTTGATGCCAGTTTGCACCCAATGCTCACAAGACATCTTATCAAACTGTTTCATGACAAAAGCATCAATACGAAAAATGCACAGCTTATCTTTGCTACACACGATACAAACCTTTTAAAACCTCAAATCTTCAGACGAGACCAAATCTGGTTTACTGAAAAAGACAAATACGGCTCAACAGATATTTACGCACTCTCGGAGATAAAAAATGTGAGAAAAACGGAGGATTTTGAGAGCCAGTATATTCAAGGCAAATACGGAGCAATCCCGTATCTTGGAAAGTTTGAGTTTTAGTCATGGCAAGACGGGGTCAAGATTCATCAGATAAAATTTTTCAACGAACAAAAGAGCTTAGAGATAAAGACTTTCAAAGAAAAAAAGCCGATAAGCCAAAAATTCCTGATATTATCATTGCTTGTGAAGACAGTATTTCGTCGCCTACCTACTTTGGGCTAATCGTTGATAAGCTCATAAAACAAAGACTTATAACTCAAGACTCTTTCGTTATAGCAAATCATAACCATAGCAACCCTAGCGGAGTTTTGGAAGATTTGAAAAAGCATACATGCGACAATGGAAAAACATACAAAGATTTTGAGCATAAATGGATAGTGATAGATAGAGACGCTAAGAGAGTCAACGGCGGAGGGCATAGCAGAGAGGACTTTAACAAAGCTCTGCAAAGTACAAAAAAACTAAAGGTAGAAGTTGCTTATAGTAACGACTCTTTTGAGTTATGGTATCTTCTACATTTTACATATAGAAATACGGCTATTTTGAGAGATGATACTTTGAATGAAGTGATAAAAAAACTAAAAGCCAAAAATCCGCATAAATTTGCCAAGCTAAATAAAGACAATGTCAAACAAGAAAATTTTACAAAGCTTATTTTTGATGAACTTTTAGAGCTGCAAGGAATGGCTATAGAAAATGCTAAAAGACTTTTAACATCATACGGAGTTGAACATAATCCTGAAAGTGACAATCCGTCAACGATGGTACACAAGTTAGTCGAAATTTTAAATTTTATAAATAAAAGGAATGCACATGTGGAATAAATTATTATGCAAAAAAAGGTATTACACTCCAACGGAAATAGAAGCTGATGAAAATGAAGATTATTTTAGAAGTAGCTTTCATAAAGATTATGATCGTATTATTTTTTCAAATTCATTTAGACGACTTTCAAAAAAAACACAGGTACACCCTCTTTCAAAAAATGATCATGTTCATAATAGAATGACCCATAGCCTAGAAGTTGCAAGTGTAGGTAGAAGTTTAGGGTTAAGAGCCGGCGAATTTCTTAACAAAAAATATTCTGATTTAAATGTTAATCCATATGATATAGCATATATAGTTCAAACAGCATGTTTGGCTCATGATATAGGAAATCCACCATTTGGACATGCTGGAGAAGAGGTTATAAAAGAGTGGTTTAAAAACAATAAGGAAGAAGAATTTTTAGAAAAATTATCTCCCGAAGAATTAGAAGATTTTTTGCATTTAGATGGCAATGCTCAAAGCTTTAGAATAGTAAGCCAAATAGAAAATAATTGTTTTGGCGGTGGTATGAATTTAACATTAGCAACCCTTGGAACGCTTATAAAGTATCCACACTCTTCAGCAAATTGCAGCCAGTTAAATAAATCTAAATTTAACTTTTTTCAAAGCGAAGCAGATTTTTTCAATATTTTATTTAAAGAACTAGGCTTAACAAAACAAGATGGTTCATATAAACGACATCCTCTATCTTATCTTATGGAAGCGTCAGATGATATCTGCTATGGGCTTTTAGATCTTCAAGACGCTTTTGAATTAAATATCGTTTCTTTATCTCAAATGCATGAAATATTTGAACTTTTATGTGGAAAGAACGAAGTTAAAAAAACTAATGAAAAACAAATTGATGATATTAAAAAAATTTCAAGACTTGTAGCGAAGTCTATAAATAATCTTACAAGACATGTCATGGAAGTTTTTGAAAATAATTTTGATGAAATACTGAGTGGCAATCAGCCAAAAGATTTAATAGATAAATTTTCAGATAAAAATTTAAAAGAAGGGCTTGAAAAAGCTAAAGAGTTGGCTAAAGATAAGATTTTTAATGAAAAGCGTAAAATTGAATTAGAACTCGGTGCATATAATATTATTGAAACTATCTTAGACCATTTAATACCTGCTGCACATGAACTATATGAAAAAAAAGAGCTCAAAAAACTTTCATTTAGAAATAAAAGAGCATTAGAATTAATGGATGAAGATAAACCAAATGTAGAAATTAAACTTTACAATATGTATCAAAGAGTTATTGACTACATTGTAGGAATGACAGATAATTATGCAAAGCATATAGCAAATCAGCTAAATGGGATGGGATATTGAAATAGCTATGTTTTTCTACCTTACGACAAATAATACTGATAAACAGTTCTCTTTTTATGGGAACAATCACATTTTTATCATGCCTATAGATAGAAATTTATGACAACCTACAGAGCAGCTAAAGTTGAAGATATAAAAGAGTTATGTAGGCTTTTAAATGAACTTTTTACGCAAGAGACGGAATTTACGCCAGATGAAGCGGTGCAAGAGAGAGCATTAGCAAAAATAATCTCGGATGAGCGTATAGGAGAGATTTTTGTTGCT
>JAUPLZ010000100.1 GCA_030836705.1 Campylobacterota bacterium | reverse complement strand
TTTTAAACCTTTTGTTTAATTGTAACAAAAAATAAAAGCTTTTTTTTCATTCTTTTTTTTCGCAAAAAAAAGGATATTAGCCTGTAAGGCGGAGATGTTAGAGTGTTGCTAAATTAGAAATTTTAGGAAAAAAGAGAGGATAGCTACTAGCGATAGCGAGAGAGTGAAACTCACTCTCTCTCTAAACAGCAAAAAGAGAATAGCTATTTAAAAAAAGTTTGATTATGCGAGAGCTTCAAAAGATGGATATTTTTTTGGATTTGAAAATCTATCTTTAAAATCTAAAAGTTTTTTAGCTCCTTTTAAAATTCCTATTTTATTTAGAGTCTTTGCATCTGCCAATCCTGCTAAAGCTAAATTTCTAATTAATCTAGTTTTTGGTAATTCTAACTCTTCTGCTATTTTTTCTATTTCTTCTATTTCTTTTTTTGAAAATCGTATGTTTACTTGTATGTCCAATATATCTTCGTCTATTGGTTTATTTGTATTTCCTTTTTGTCCTGCCATAATATTTCCTTTTAAAAAGAGTAACAAATTAAAAAAAATCTTGTATAATTTGTATAGCATTATACCAAAAAGGAATTTAAATGGAATTACTCGCAAAAGTGAAAATAGAGAACTTGTTCAAAGCAAAACCTTTTACAGACAAAAAGAGCGGAGAAACAACCGACGGAAAGTGGAAAGTTCAAACTTTTAGCCAAATAGAAACAGAAGAAGGTATGCAAATGAAGTTAATGGATATATCCATCCCCGATGAGCTAGCGGAAAAATATCGTGATAAAGTAGGTCAAGTCGTATCAATACCTGTTGGCACTTATGTCGCAAACGGCAAAGTAGGTTTTTACGGTTTAGGTAATTAAAGTGAGAGAGTTTGCCTCTTTCTTATTTCGCCCCGCGAAAAAAAAAGAGGCAACGGCTCGAACTCTAATTTTATATAAATATTCAAAAAATATTAATGTCTTTTGAGGTCTCTTTCCCTTGTATTTATACTATGGAAACAACTCGGATTGAAAAAAAGCTGTAAACTCCCTAATTTACGGGATTTTATGGACATTAGAGGCTGAATGGGATTTTTAGATACAATGTTAAAAAAAGAATATTTGAGAAATTAAAAAAGAAAGGTTAAAACCTAAACTCTCGAGTCGCCAAACTTTGAGTCTAGGTTTTGAAATAACGAATAATGAATTATACAGAAAAACTTCCAATATTGGAAGAGGTAGAGTTTCAAGAAAAGAAACTGCTTACTTTTTCAATTATTGATAAATACCAATATTTTAATAAACGAAAATCTTCTGATATGACGGACTGCGGTCAAAGATTGCAATTCGGTTTATACGAAAATATCCTCACTCTTGAACATCAACAAAAATTAGAGGAAATGTACACTTGTAAAGATAGGTTTTGTGCATTTTGTAATTGGCGAAGAGCTAGAAAGTTAGCTATACAATCCTACGATGTTTTAAAAGCCATTGAGAGCGAAAATAATGTAAGGTATATATTTGCTACATTTACAGTTAAAAACTGCCATATAAATGATTTAAACAGCACTATAAAGTATATGAATAAATCTTTTGAGAGAATGACGCAAAGAGATAGATTTAAAAATAGTATTCTTGGTTTTATGAGAGCTTTAGAATTTCCTCCGCAAAAAGATAATAACGAATTTATACACCCTCACTTTCATTGTCTTTTTGTAGTTCCTGCACAATATTTTGATACTTCAAGAAATTTATATATTAAGCAAGACGAATGGATACAGCTCTGGGCTGATTCATTGCGAGTTGATTATCTTCCTAGCGTTGATATACGGATTATAAAATCGAGCAGCGAAGCGGATCCGATTGCTAAGGCGGTAGCTGAAACAATAAAATATCCTTTAAAAACTGTTGATTTAAAAGATATGCCTATTAATTTATTTCAAGAGCTTACTATTCAAATGAAGTCAAAAAGAGCTTTAGCGTTTGGTGGTATTATTAAAGAGTATCGAAAAAAACTAATTCTTGATGATGTGGAAACAGGCGATTTAATTTATGATGGTTTAGAAAATGAAGAGATTTGGAAAAGAATTCAAACTTTAGTTTACAAATTTGAAAATGGCGAATATGGACTGCAATATTATCTAAAATAATATCCCACTGTTAAAAAGGGCGCCACGCCTTTGGCGAGGGAAAATGAACAGAGGGATATTATTTTTTATGTTTTTTTTTCTTTCGTTTTTCAGTTGTAACTTGTTCAACTTTTTTTTTATATTCTATTAAATTTTGAAATAGTTTTCTATCTTCTTTTAATACTTCAATTAATTCTTTTTGGGCTTCATTTTCTTTTTTCAAAACTTCATATTTTTGTTGTAAGTCATTAAACTTTTTTTCGTAATCTATTAAATCATCAATAATTATATATTTGACATTATCTATCGTGTGAGCTTCTAAACTTCCGCTCTTGATATGCTTATATACATTTTGAACGCTTGTTTTATGAATGGTTGCATACTCTTTAACTGTTAATCTACTCATTTTAAACCTTTTGTTTAATTGTAACAAAAAATAAAAGCTTTTTTTTCATTCTTTTTTTTCGCAAAAAAAAGGATATTAGCCTGTAAGGCGGAGATGTTAGAGTGTTGCTAAATTAGAAAT
>JAUPLZ010000099.1 GCA_030836705.1 Campylobacterota bacterium | reverse complement strand
TTTTTAGGATGCGCTTTAGTTTGGTCGCTTGTTACCGTTATCTCGCAAAAAGCCTCTTCAAGAGCGCATCTGATGTTTTATACACTGGTAGTTTTTGGTATTACGGCTTTTATAAATATGTTATTTGCGCTGCCACATAATCCATTTGATTTTGGAGACTATGATGCTGTTTTTTGGCTGACTATCATTTTTATCGGAGTAATTCCAGGAACATTCAGCACCGCGCTCTATTTTGTCTCAGCAGGCAAAGTAGGAGCGCACAGAACTGGAGTTTTTATGTTCATAGTCCCCATCGGCGCAATAGTCTCAAGCTGGTTTATTTATGGGGAAGTTGTGGCTCTCTCAACAATTATTGGGTGTTTATTGGCATTTACGGCGGTTGTTTTGTTCAATTTGAAGAGAGCAATATATAAAGGTGTTTCAATATGAAATTTGCAGAATTAAATGCATATTTACTCTCTAAAAAGGGAGCTACATTTGATTTCCCTTTTGATAAACCGATACGCGTATATCGTGTCGCCGACAAAATGTTTGCGCGTACGGCAGATGGAGAGCCTTTGGTAGTAAATCTAAAATGCGACCCCATTTACGCACTTGAACTCCGCTCTTTGTATGATTCGGTAAAAGGCGGCTACCACATGAACAAAAAGCACTGGAATACTGTAACGCTCGGCGGTGATGTGGATGATGCGCTTCTGATGGAACTTATAGATCACTCTTATGAGCTTGTTTATGGTAAACTTACTAAAAACAAAAAGAGATATTGAAAAAGGAAAGAGTGTGAATACAATTGATACGATAGGTCATTCAATATATGAAATTGAAGATTTTGTCAAATTGTTAAAACAAAATCAGATTAATACTATCGTAGATGTACGAAGTACTCCATATAGTAAATTTGCCCCGCAATATAATAGAGAAACACTAAAAGAATATCTAAAACAAAATAGCATCTGTTATATTTTTATGGGCGATCTTCTTGGTGCAAGATATGAAGATAAAACTCTTCTTTTTGATGATGGCAAAGTTAATTTTAAAAAAGTTCAAGAAACTAAAAATTTTCAAGATGGTGTAATGAGATTACAAAAAGGTATTGAAAAGGGCTATAGTATTTCATTGATGTGTTCTGAGAAAGAGGCATTTGACTGCCATAGATTTGGATTAATTTCAGAGTTTTTGTCAAAAAAATCAATAGAAATAAATCATATTTATCCTGATAAAGTTGTTTTACAACAAGAACTTGAGCAGAAATTATTAAAAAAATATGAAAAACAGATTCCTAAAACAGATTTATTTAATCCAAATATTGACTTTGAAGAGCAATTAAAAGAGGCATATAAATTAAGAAATAAAGACATAGCTTACAATGCACTCACACAAGAAGGAGATGATGAATGAACTTGTTTACAATTGGATATACTCAAAAAAGTGCAGAAGAGTTTTTTACCTTATCAACCAAGAATGGTGTCAAAAAACTCATTGATATAAGGCTAAATAACACATCTCAATTAGCAGGTTTTGCAAATGTAAAGCATCTACCTTATTTATTAAAGCTTCACAATATCGAATATAAATACAAAATAGAATTTGCGCCGACAAAAGAACTCTTAAAAGGTTATCAGGATGAAAATATAGATTGGGAAGAGTATGAAAAGCAATACAATCAAATTTTAATGGATAGAGATGTATTAAAGAATATACCTCTATCTGAATTTGAAGATGCAGTTTTGCTGTGCAGTGAACCGACAGCAGAGCAATGTCATAGACGATTGGCGGCTGAGTATATAGCAAAACATTTTGAGAATGTTAATATCAAGCACTTGTAAAGGATGAAACATGGAAATTATTATTACTGATTTAACTAGATTTAATACATCAGATAAAGTATGTATTGCTGGGGTTAATATTAACACAAATAAATGTGTTAGACCTATGCCTTATCTTACGACAACGAAGTGCCAGGAGTTGAATATTTTGCCAGGTTCAAAACTCAAGGGAGATTTTCAGCAAAACACAAGTAGAGGATTGCCTCATAGTGAAGATAATTATTACAATAATCTCATACATAATGGTGCATGTACAGCTGATGAATTTCATAAAGTCTTAAATAATACAATAGCAGTGTCCGTTTCAGCTGGATTTAGTTATTTATTTCCTGAAGGCGGAAAAGTGATTCCCTACACAAACATACCGCATCAATCAATTGTAACAGTAAAAGTTAAATCTTCTCAAATAAAAATAGTTAAAGATAGTTTTAGTCACGGAAAAATTAAATTAAATTTGAAAGATAATGATAATAAAAAATATACATATTTACCAATAACTGATTTGGGCTTTTATAATTATGCGATGAAACATTTTGATGATATAGATTTTCCAGAAAAAATCAATGCTTTTATTGATAAACAGGAAGAGCTATATTTAAGAGTTGGTTTAAGCGGAAGATATGCTGATAATAATGGTAGAGATGGTTATTGGATTCAAATAAATGGGATATATACATTTCCAAATTTTGATACTGAAATACGCAGTTATACATAAAGATAGATGCAAAAACAAAGTTAGTATGTTTGTAATTATTTGATTTTTTAGGAGCATACAGATGATAGAAAAAGAACTTATACACAGTCTAACTAAAAATTTTGAAGATTTTGCAAATAAAACAGATGATAATGTTGAGTTTTGGTTGGCAAGAGATTTGCAACACTTGCTAGGTTATACAAAATGGAGTAATTTCCAAAATGTAATATCAAAAGCGAAAACTGCTTGTGAAGTGTCTGGTCAAAATATATCAGACCATTTTGCCGATGTCGGGAAAATGGTTGAAATAGGCTCAGGTGCGACAAAAGAGGTCGATGACATCATGCTTACACGGTATGCGTGTTATCTCATAGCTCAAAACGGAGACAGCAAAAAAGAGCAGATTGCTTTTGCGCAAACTTACTTTGCTCTTCAAACGCGAAAAGCTGAACTCATTGAACAAAGATTGCT
>JAUPLZ010000098.1 GCA_030836705.1 Campylobacterota bacterium | reverse complement strand
CTAACAGGTTTTTAAAAAAATTAAAAATACATCAGGCTTGTATTGCTTTGCGTTAAAAAACACAACTGCAATGCGCTTTTACACTATCGAATTGTTATAAGTTTTTACATAAAAGATTATAAAATTTCACAAAAAACTAAAGGCTAAACTTGACAGCTATTGACCTTGGCTCAAACACAATTAGATTTTTAAACTATGATTGCAAAAATAAAAAAGAGATAAATTCACTAGAGTTTATCGTCCGCACGGCTCAAGATCTTCATATTAGCAAAAATATAAGCGACGAAGCGACTGAAAGAATTATAGATGCCATCTTAAAAGCAAAGAATAGCATAGGGATAGATTCAAGCATAAAAGCGGTAGCGACGGCGGCTTTTAGAATCGCAAAAAACTCAAAAGAAGTTATCCAAAAAATCAAATCAAAAACTTCAATAGAGTTTGAAATAATAGACGCAGATAAAGAAGCGGAATATACAGCGCTTGCAATGTATAGCGCAGTTAAAAGAGATTTTAATCAAAAAAGCATATTCGTTCTTGATATTGGCGGTGCATCTACTGAAATAATCTACAAAGATGATAAAAATATAGTTTCAAAGAGTTTTGATATCGGAATAGTCACTTCCGCTAATAAGTTCGGCGGTGATGAAAATGCGCTTATTTTATCACTGGAGCCAATGTTAAACTCCATAGATTTATTTATAAAAGATATAGCAAGTGCTTATGATTTTCCGGAAATTTTCACCGCCACTTCAGGAACCCCTACGACACTAGCCGCCATAAAGCAAGGAATGACTTACTATACATACGATAAAGAGAAAATAAACTCAACTATGCTATCATTAAAAGACATTAATGACGCACATAGCGCTCTTTTAAAGATGAATGAAGATTTAAGAGTCCAATTTGTCGGCTCAAATAGGGTTGATTTGGTAATGTGCGGGGTTGTAATATTTAAAGAAATACTTAAAAAAACAAACTATAGTCAGTGTGTCGTATATGATGACGGATTGCGAGAAGGCGTTGCCATCGCCTTTTGTGATGACACACAGAAAAAATAAGGATTTTAAATGCAGATGACTGGCGCTAAAATGATTATTGAAGCCCTAAAATTAGAAGGTGTTGAGCATGTTTTCGGTTATCCCGGAGGAGCCGTGCTAAACATCTACGACGAGGTGTATAAACAAAAATATTTCAAACACTACCTCACAAGGCACGAACAAGCAGCAATTCATGCAGCTGATGGTTTTGCAAGAACAAGCGGAAAGGTCGGAGTTGCCATGGTAACAAGCGGTCCGGGGTTCACAAACGCCATCACTGGACTTGCTACTGCTTATACTGATTCTATTCCGCTGGTTGTTATTAGCGGACAAGTTCCGACAGCACTTATAGGCAGTGATGCTTTTCAAGAAATAGATGCAGTAGGAATTAGCAGACCTTGCACCAAGCACAACTATCTAGTAAAAAGCGTTGAAGAGCTTCCTAGAATACTAAAAGAGGCATTTTATTTAGCAAGAAGCGGCAGACCAGGACCGATTCATGTCGATATTCCAAAGGATGTGACTGCTCAAATGGGTAGATTTGAATATCCTGAATCAATAAAAATGAAAACTTACAATCCGACCTACAAAGGAAATGCAAAACAAATAAAAAAAGCAGCCGAAGCTATTTTAAAAGCTAAAAAGCCGGTATTTTATATAGGCGGCGGAGCGACTCTTTCAGGTGCTGGAAATGAAATAAATGAAATTTTAGAACTTACTCAAATACCTGCCGTTGAAACACTAATGGCACTTGGAACTATCAAGCACGATAACCCTTTAAGACTTGGCATGGTCGGTATGCACGGAGCTTATTGCGCCAATATGGCAATGAGCGAAGCGGATTTGATGATTGCATTTGGACCTAGATTTGATGACAGGGTTACGGGCAAACTTTCAGAATTTGCAAAACACGCAAACATTATTCATGTAGATATAGACCCAAGCAGTATCGGAAAAATAGTAGAGGTTGACTATCCGATAGTTGGTGATATAAAAAATGTAGTAACTGAGCTTATCAGCACATTAAAAGAGAAGATTGATACCAAAAAATACGCTATCTGGAGAGATACGCTAAGTAGATATCGCGAGCTTCACCCAATGGGCTACAAAGACTCAAATGAAGTTATCAAACCTCAATGGGTAATAGAAAAAGTTGGCGAGCTTTTCGGCGCAGATGCGATTATTTCAACGGATGTAGGACAACATCAAATGTGGACGGCTCAATTTTATCCGTTTTCCATCCAGCGACAATTTATAACAAGCGGCGGACTTGGGACTATGGGCTTTGGATTGCCTGCCGCAATGGGCGTAAAAGTATCAAATCCTGAGAAATTTTCTATAAACTTTTCAGGTGACGGCTCTATACTGATGAATATTCAAGAGCTAATGACATGTACTGAGTACAAAATACCGGTTATTAATATCATTCTAAACAACAACTGTCTAGGAATG
>JAUPLZ010000097.1 GCA_030836705.1 Campylobacterota bacterium | reverse complement strand
ATATAGAAACAGGAGATAACTATGAAGAAATTAAGTTAGAAGATTTAGATAAAGGATGAAATGAGGTTTTGGTTACCAATCATAAAATAGTGAAAACTTAAAAAGTCTTTTAAAGTTCGGTGTGTTCGATGTTTAAAGGGGATTATAAAAAGTAGATGGTGCGGATGAGAGGACTCGAACTGGATAACTTAAGATTTTTTACAATTCATTATAGTGTAAAAACCCCCGAAAAATAGGCCTCTTTAATCTTTTTGAAATTTTTTCAATGTATAATAATTCCATGAGTCGGTATCCCCCAAAGTATCCCCCAAAATTCTAAGAATATGAGAGGCAAAAATGGCCATTGATCTAAAAGACTTCAAACAGACAAAATATCCAGGTCTTTATAAAAGTATTGCCAAAGACAAAACAAAGGGATATAAATATCTGATGTGGTCAAAAATAGACGGCAAATTACATAAAAAGATTATTGGTTGCAGCGAAACTGACAAGCTAACGGACAGACAAGCAAAAGACAAGCTCGAAAAGATCAAAGCAGACATAGAAGCAGGCTATACCTCATCATCAAAGATCACACTTGATAAACTCTTTGATTTTTATTTTGAAACGCTCGATAAAACCAAGACATGGACAAAGAAGCAGCAAGACATTTATAACCTTTACATTAGAAACGCTATCGGCAAAAAGAAGATCGACAAATTAAGAGAAATGGACATTAGGAAGATCTTGCATGAGATGAGAGATCGAGGATTGAAACCACGAACACAAAAGACAGTTTTAGAAGTACTCAAACCGCTTTTTAGATTTGCCATGAAAAACAAATACCTAAAAGAAGACCCAGCGGCCTGGATCACGGTCAAAGTGCCAAATCAAAAGAAGATAGTTACAGAGGCCACAGAGCTATTTAAACAAGTTTATAAGGGCATTATAACACTATACAAAGATGAGCCGTTTTATCAAGCCCTCTTCTTATTTGGCTTTACTGGCAGACGAAAGAACGAGATATTAACGCTTAAATGGGAGAATATCGACTTTTCAAATAATTACTATTGGATTGAGGATACAAAAAACGATGATAAGCAAAAATATGAATTGCCGCTTTTTATAAAAGATCAGTTATTGAAGATCACCGATACCAGGAGGGGGCTCGTCTTTAAAAGTCCGATAACTGGAAAGAAAATATTAAATATTGATAGACAGATGCGAAACCTCATCAAGCATTTAGCCCTAACCCATTGCAGCGACAACCCGTTATATCAAGCGTACACAGCGCTAAAAGCCAAAGAAAAGAAGATCGAATACATCAATAACCTAAAATGGAGCGATAGACTCATGGGAGAATTAAAAACGATTTTGGACAGATACGCGGGCAGCCGTAAAGGAAAAATATTTGATAGCCTCGAACTTGAAAAGTTTGATAAATTAAGCCCCCATTACATGAGAAATATTTTAGTATCTATGCTTGCAGAACAAAAAACCGAAGCTATTATCATGAGCGGGATATTAGGCCATAAGGACGTGAATACGATCAACAAGTATCTATCTATCAATCACTTTAAAAGCAGTCAGGAGGGATACAAAAAGATCGATGAGGTTATAGACGTGGATTTTGAAGACGTGGAATAATAAAGTTTAAAAAGTTCAAATAATTAAAAAATCTCTCATTTTGTTTAACATAAATCAAACTAAAGTTTTTTTAAATATAATACATTCAGGAAGCGGCAAAAGAATAGCCGTGAGTCCTGAAAAATTCATTATATCTTCTAGTCGCCAAACTTGAAAAGATATAACTGGATTGGTTAGTTTTGGTTAAAAATGGTAATTTAATTACCATTTGTACAAATTGTACACGATTGAAACTTAAAAATACTATAATCTTAATAATCTTATAGATTGTATTGGACTCACCCCCCCCTTATTGCCGCTTCCTAAAATAAAATTAGGAGGCATAACTCTATGCACAACAATGAAGATTATTTCACAACGCATCAAGTAAAGGATAAATACGGCTTCAGTATAAGCACGCTGGCAAAATGGAGAATGGAAAATATAAACCTGCCATTTAGTAAGATTGGCAAGTATATCCGTTACAGAAGATCAGACATTGAAGCTTTTTTAGAAGCAAATATGGTTACAACCGAGAACGGGGGCGCAAAATGAGATGCGCAAAACATGAAAGATACATAGTTAAAATAATCCTTGAAGAGGGAGAAAAAACGGCAACGGATTTTAGCCATATTTCTAACGCTAATCAATATTTTTGCAACCTTGAAAAAGAAGGCATACTAAAATCACGATGGGGGGTTAAAGGCATAGCCCGCGTTAAATACAGACGTATAGCCAATATTGAAAAGGCTATGAAATTTTTAGGCAGAAGTTACACACCTCTTAAAAAGGTGCTGAAATTTTCTGAACAGGCTAAAAAAAGGTCATGAAGCAAAGAGTCTTTATTGACTCTTTGAACATCACAAGCCAAAACACCAAAAAAGCGGCTTTAAGGTTTGAAAAAATACCCCTTATTTTTCAATACATCTCGATGTATTACAATTCCACACCAAAAAGGGGCAAACAGCCAAATCCCGCGACAGTGCGGGTGTTTGGTTGAGGTTAAGCAATGCGCTTAAGAATAGCGTTCCATAATATGGAGTAATATGGAGTATAAAAACACTAT
>JAUPLZ010000096.1 GCA_030836705.1 Campylobacterota bacterium | reverse complement strand
CGACTAATTTCAGCTGCATCGGTAATAGGCTGATTTGAGCTTGTTGAAGCCGCTATGATAATTGCATCTGCACCATATCCACCTGTGAATTCATTAGTCCTAGCAATTAATTCACTTGCATGGCACACTTCATCACATCCAAGCTTCTTTGCTAGCACCATTTTATCTGGGTCTATATCTGAACCAATCACTTTACAACCATTTGCCTTTAGAAGCTGCACGGTAAGCTGTCCTAAAAGTCCAAGCCCCATAACAGCTATCTTTTCACCTAAAAGTGGTGCTGTTTGTCTCACCCCCTGCAAAGCAATAGCACCCACTGTTACAAAAGAAGCATCTATATCATCTACACCATCAGGTATTTTTACCATCAAGTTTTTTGGTACATAATTTATCTCAGAGTGATTGGCATAACCTGCCCCTCCACAAGCCACTCTATCTCCTACATTTATACCACTTAGTTCATCACCTACTTGTATAACTCGACCAGCTAAACTATACCCCAATGGAATAGGAGTATCTAGTTTTGTAAATACTTTTTCAAGTGTATTTCGAACACCTTCTTTTTTCATTTTATCTAGTACTTGTTTTACAAGATCTGGTCTATCTTTGGCTTTTGCTAGCATAGATTTTTTAGCAAAATCTACAAGCATCTTCTCTGTACCTGCACTCACTAAACTTACTGTAGTTTGCACTAAAGCACCGTTTTTTTCACATACAGGTGCTGGCACTTCAAAAAGTCCTAGTTCTCCTGTCTTAAATGATTGTATAAGTTGTTTCATAAATATTCCTACTATGTTTTTTAAGCTTTGGGTTGTAAAAACTACTTTTTAAGTAGCTTTCATACTGCCTATTTTAACTCCGCCGTTGACACACTAAAGCCAAGAAGGTATTTAAATTGTAATTATGCTCCAATAAAATATGGGCTACAGTATGCATAATCATCACCTGTAATGCAGCAACAACCCTTAATAAATCAAAATTATTCTCTTTCATAATCAATAAATCTTTGCTTTTTCTATTTTATTTGGATAATTAATCAGAACCGCTTTATATTTACCTTTAAAAACAAATAAACTACCAGCAGAACAACCAATAATACCAAACTTTTCAATTAGTGTTTTAATATCATCAAGTGAACCTGCACCACCTAAAACTGTCATTGGAACATCTGTTAATGGTTTTATTTTTTCAATTAAACTTAGGTCATAACCTTTCATAATTCCATCATTATCTATAGAATTAATAACTATTTCACCAACTCCTAAAGATTGTAATTTACCTATCAAATTCTCCAAATCTACTTTTGACTTTTTTGTGCCATTGTGAGTATAAACATCATACCCACCAAACATTCTTTTCTTAACATCTATTACTGCAACAACACTTTGATTTCCAACTTCTTTGGCAATATCAGAGATCAATTTTGGATTTTCTATTGCCCCTGAACTTAATGCTATTTTTTCAACACCAAGATTAAAAATTCTAGTGGCTTGTTCTACAGTTTTTATCCCTCCACCATAACACAAAGGCATTCTGCACTCAACTGCAAGATTTTCTATCATCTTATAATCAGGTTCTCTATTTTGTGCTGTTGCATCTATATCTAAAACCATCAACTCATCAGCTTCTTTTTCGTTAAATATTTTTACAGCGTTGATTGGGTCACCAACATATTTAGCATCTTTGAATTTTACTGTTTTAACCAAGCCTTTATTGTGAACCAAAAGACAAGGTATTATTCTAGGTGCTAGCATTTTTATAATTCTCCAAAATTTTTCAATAATTGCATTCCATTATGATGACTTTTTTCTGGATGACATTGAATACCATAAATATTTTCATGATTTATCATACATTCAAATTCTTCACCATATGTAGCAGTTGCAATCACATCTTCTTTATTATTACACTCAAAATAATATGAATGTAAAAAATAATATCTTGGATTTTCTTCAAGATTATCAAATATTTTATTTTTCTTTTCTATGTTAAGTGTATTCCAACCCATATGTGGCAGAGGTCCATTGTTTATTTTAGATTTATCAAATTTTTTCACAACACCATCAATCCAACCTAAGCCAGAAAGCTTCCCTTCTTCACTTGATTTTGCTAACATTTGCATACCTACACAAATGCCTATTGTGGGTAGTTTCTTTTCTAAAACTAATTCATCAAGTTTTTCTTTCATCCCTGAATGTTGTAAACTTGTCATTGCATGATCAAAAGAACCAACACCAGGAAGAATTAATTTTGTTACGTTTTCTAAATCAGATATATTTTTGACTATCTTAAAAGGCATATCAAAATTTTTATATATATTCACAAAAGCTTTAATATTTCCCACCCCGTAGTCAATAATTCCTATCATCTTTTGCCACCTTTTTCAATACCTAACGTTCTTAATATTTTTGCTCCAAAGTCATATATAGCCATCTGATTCTTATAATCTTTGTAAGTTTTATTTGGCGCATCCATATATGATTGTAGTTCATCTGTTGTAATCCCTAGCTTCGTTGCAATATACTCAAAGTCTTGTTTAATTGTTTTCTCATCATATGCAGGAACTTCAAGTTTTTTGAGTGCTTCTTCTCGCGTCATTTGTCCTGTTACGATTAAACTACTATACTGAACTTTTCTTGTATCAAATCCAAATTTTTTAGGAAGCCAATATGACTCATAAAACTTTGTAAATCTTGATTCAAAGTGCTTTTGAGCATATCTTTGATATCCAAACTTATCAACTAAAAATTGAGTTGCTTCTTCTTTATCATATGGCATAAAGTCAAGAGGTCTAATAAGTTTTATTTTTTTAATATATGGTAAATAGACTTTGTGCCAGAGGATATTTGTAACTGGAAAGTTTTTAAGCGGTTTTGCACCAAATTTATTATGTATATCTTTTAACTGAATTGAATCTGATTGATAATACATCCACTCTAAAGGATTTCGAATACATTCCGTAGAATAGTTACCCCCTGTCAAAATATATTTTACATTATATTTTTCTGCAAATTTATACATAGTGGCAAAAAATGAATGGTCTTGTGGAGTATCAATATTTGAAACACCTGCTTTAAAATATGCAAGTTGCAAATCTTTTATCTCTTCCCAATCTATAACTTCTGTATAAAGTTCTAAATTTAGTTTTTCTACAATTTGTTCTATATTATGCACTGCTTGCTGTGAATTCCATCCAGCATCTACGTGGAAAACCAATGGTCTTAACCCAAGTTTTTCTTTGGCTAAATAAACCAAATAAGAACTATCAACTCCTCCACTCATGCCGATGATACAATCAAAATCTTTACCAGCACCTTCTTTTTTAATTTGTTCAGCAATTTTTGTAATTTCTTGCCAACCTTTTTCATCTGCGTACCAGTTTGGTTGTATATCTTTATAAAATGTTTGGCAATGGTCACAAACTCCATTTTCATCAAAAGTTATTTTACTATCAGTGGTATCCATTACACAATTTTTACAAATTTGATATGTTTTTTCATTCATCAAAAATTCTCTCCTGTTTAATTAGTCAATATATTGTCTAAACCATTCTTCCAAAACAATTAATGCCCAAATATTTAAAGAGCGGTCTTTTATATTGTTATCAAATTCATAAATCATTTGTTGAATAAAATCATAATCAAACAAACCTCTTTTTTTAATCACTTCTATAGATAAATAGTCTGAAATCAATGTTTTCAAATCATTTTTGAGCCATATTCCCATAGGCGGATTTAATCCAAGCTTCTTTTTATGAATTATTGAATCCGGAACTTTTCCATCAAGTAGTTTTTTCATTAAATATTTTGTTTGACCATTGTTTATTCTCCATTTTGAATCTATGCCTGTCATAAACTCAACTATTTTATGATCAATTAAAGGAAATCTAACTTCAAATGAATTTGCCATACTCATAATATCCCCATAATACAACATATCATTTGGTAAATATGTTTTTAAATCAACTATTGAGCTTTTGATTAGGGAATCACCTTTTGATTGGTTTTCCCAAAGATGTTTTACTATGTGTGTATATGGTATAAAGTTTTTAAATAAAGAAGCTAAATCATCATCGGTTATATAACTTGACCAATCATCATATTTTTCAGCATTATTTTTAGACATCGAAGAAACAAATTTTTTAATTCTTCTAGGCAAATGCTTTCCACTTGTTGACTCAGGAATTTTATCAGTTAATTTTGACATAAAGTTAAAGACTGAAGGCGGAATAAAACTCAACTTATCTGCAAGCTGTAAAGCTCTGTATTTTGGATATCCTCCAAACACTTCATCTCCACCATCACCTGCTAAAGCAACTGTAGCATACTTTTTCGTCTCTTTTGTGAGTTCATGAATAAGTAATCCCGTAGGACTTGCGAATGGTTCTCCGAAATGTTGAACCATTTTAGGCAAAAGCTCAAGCACCTGAGGCTCAATTATGATTTCATTGTGATTGGTCTTAAAAAAGTTAGCCATAATTTTTGCATCAGAAGTTTCATCATAATTCTTTGCGTTTTTAAAACCAAGAGTAAATGTATTGATAGGCTTTGAAGAATTTTTTTGCATATAATATAAAATTAAACTACTATCAATCCCTCCACTTAAAAAGGACCCCAATTCGACATCTGCAATCATTCTAAGTTTTACAGACTCATCAAATAACTCGTCTAAATGAGCCAATATTTCATCTTCACTTAAATCATTATTTTTCCCAACAAAAGAATCTACCTCCCAATATTTTTCAAGCTTAATTTCTTTATTTTCATAGGTTAGGATATGCCCTGGAGATAATTTATGAATATCTTGAAATATTGTATTTGGGTGAGGAATATATAGA
>JAUPLZ010000095.1 GCA_030836705.1 Campylobacterota bacterium | reverse complement strand
GAAGGTTTGATAGAGTTGCCGACTATTCCACAAGAGTGTGTTCATAACGCGCATATGTTTTATATAAAAACAAAAGATTTAGATGAGAGAACGGCTTTGCTTGAATATTTAAAAGAAAATGAAATTTTGGCGGTATTTCACTATGTACCGCTTCACTCTGCGCCTGCTGGATTAAAATACGGCAGATTTAGCGGAAGTGACGAGTTTACTACAAAAGAGAGTGAGAGGCTGCTTAGGCTTCCTATGTTTTATGGCTTAAAAAAAGAGGAAATAGAACATATTATTAAGACGATAAAAGGTTTTTATAAAAAGTGAATTTTCAAAAAACAGATGACAAAACCCTGATTATAATAACTCTAATAACGCTATTTTCAATCTTTTTTTCTATTTTTCTGCCAGCACTTTTGTCGGAAAGCTTTTTGTTGGATTATAGATTCAAACATCTTTTTAACGGGAGTGATTTTTCGTTTTATTACAATAATGCATTAAATCATTTTTGGAATTTTGAAACACTAGAAAACTTAAGAGAGTACCAATTAAATTCCGGCATGCCGGAATTGTTTTTTGATTATAAAAGCACTCCGTTCCCGATTACCGATGAGCTTTTTTTGCCTTTTACCGTTTTGCCTTTTTTTAAGGCTTATTATCTTTATTTGATTATTGCCGTTGGTTTTTTTGTAGCAATGACTGCGGTTTATTTTAAAAAAAATTATTTGCAAACGCTTTTTTATCTATCTTTTGTTTTTGTCTCTTATCCTTTTATAGCCTCTTTGGAAAAGGGTCAAGCATCATTGCTTGTGCCGCCAATGCTGATTTTGTTTTTTTTATTGCTGGAAAATAAAAAATATTTTTTTTCGCTCGTGGTTTTGGCTATCGTTACGCATCTAAAAATATTTCCTTTGTTTATATTTTTTGGATTTTTGGTCTATTTAATCTCTATAAAAAAATACAAAGAAATTTTGCTTGGTGTCGCTATTGCAATAGTTTGGGTTGTTTTAAATATAGACTCATATATAAAATTTTTGGAATATGTTTTTTATGCGAATGATGCGTGGAGTAAGCAAGGCGGGATTATAAACCACTCTATTTTTAGTTTTGGCTATTTTGTAAAAAGCGGTCTTGGGATTGATTTGGAATTTGTGTTAAAAGCTATTTCTTGGGCGGGTTTTATATATGTTATTTGGCTAATATGGAAAAAAAAAGAGATTTCAAAAAATGCTTGGATTTTTCTTTTTTCTTTTTCTTCGGTAATTCCGGGTTCTAGCTTTTTTTATAACTTGGTGATATTTTTTCCGCTTATTTTGCTTTTGAAAAAAGAAGATTTTTTATATACGCTTCTTATTGGAATTATTTTGGCTTATCCACTGCATCTGGGTTTAAAAGGCGTTTTGCCGGATGTTTTGCTTGGGCTTGCATCGATTAAATTTATTCCGCTATTTATTTTGATGGCGGTTTCGTTTTTTAAAGAGTATAGAGATTACAAAAAAGGGATTTTATGTCAAAAAGAAAACTAATAAGCCATTATGACAAAATAGCGCCGCAAAGAGATGAGTGGATTAAAAAAAATAGCTATTATTATGACCATTTGATGGAGTATTACGAATTTTTAATCCCAAAAGGTCTTAGGGTTTTAGAGATTGGATGTGGCACTGGATATATTTTAAATAGCGTAAAACCTTCTTATGGAGTCGGGATTGATTTTAGTTCTGAAATGATAAATATCGCAAAAAACAATCATCCTGATTATACATTTATGGTTATGGATGCCGAGGAGTTGGCGCTCGATGAGAAATTCGACTATATTATTATCTCCGATCTTATCGGCGAGCTTCATGATATTCAAGAGTTTTTCAAAAAACTAAAAGCCGTTTGCACTTATGAGACAAAAATCGTTATCAACTACTACAGCCAGCTATGGAGACCGGTATTAAAATTTGGCGAAAAATTTGGGCTAAAAATGCCGCAAAAACTTCAAAACTGGCTTCCGCTGGAAGATATACAGAATCTTTTATATTTGGCTGATTTTGAGACAATAAAAACTTCAAGAAGGATGATTTTTCCTAGAAAAATTCCATATGTTTCTTATTTTATGAATAATTTTTTGGCAAAAATGCCTATTTTTAAACATCTCTCTTTGACTCATTTTGTAGTGGCAAAGCCAATAGGAGTTCCAGAAAATACCGATGAAATGACATGCACTGTTTGTATTCCGTGCAGGAATGAAAAAGGAAATATAGAGGCCGCTATCCAAAGAACACCGAAGATGGGCAAGCATACAGAGATTATTTTTGTAGACGGAAATTCAACAGACGGTACGGTTGATGAGATAAAAAGAGTTATAGAAAAATACCCTGAGATTGATATCAAATGGATGATGCAAGACGGCACAGGCAAGGGTGATGCTGTTAGAAAAGGATATGCCCATGCCAAGGGCGATGTATTGATGATTTTGGATGCCGACTTGACTGTTCCGCCTGAAGATTTGCCTAAGTTTTGGAATGCGCTTATTGAAGGCAAGGGCGAATTTATAAACGGCACAAGACTTGTTTATCCTATGGATGAAAAGGCGATGAGGTTTTTAAATCTTCTTGGAAATAAGTTTTTTAGCATGGCGTTTACTTGGCTTTTAGAACAAAGATTTAGAGATACTTTGTGCGGAACAAAGGTTTTAACCAAAGAAAATTATGAAAAAATCGCCAAAAATAGAAACTATTTCGGTGATTTTGATCCTTTTGGCGACTTTGATTTGTTGTTTGGCGCGGCAAAACAAAATCTAAAAATCGTAGAAGTGCCTATTAGATACAAAGAAAGGACATACGGCACAACAAACATAAGCCGTTTTAGACACGGTTGGATGCTTTTAAAAATGTGCGTTTTTGCCTTTAGGAAGCTCAAGCTTGTCTAAAAAAATAGCTTTTTTTGGCGTAGGTTTTGGTTTTTTGCTTACGCTTATTACCATAATTTTTTTTGCAAACAATATCTATGTGCCGGATTCGTCTACATATTATGAACCGGCGCGAGCATTGTCGCAAAAGTTTGCGTTTTTAAAAAATCCGACTTCTGATGAATATATGTTTTTTAGAACTCCGGGATATCCGCTGTTTTTGGCTTTTTTGTATTCGATAGTGGATAGTGATAGTTTTGTTATTTTTGTGCAATATATTCTTTTTTTGGCGACCTCGTGGATTGTTTATAAGATAGCTTTTGAGATTTTTAACAACAAAAAAATAGCTCAGATAGCTTTTGTGATTTCGCTTTTTGACTTCGCAAGATTATATTTTGTCCAAGTCATAGCTACTGAGACTTTTTTTACTTTTGTTTTAACGGTTGCGATT